>VFLF01000842.1 GCA_009885185.1 Nitrosomonadales bacterium
ACTTCCGTCGCATCATCGAACAGCGTAAACCGAGAGCACTCGAATAGTTATGTAAGTATCTGTTTTTAAAGGATATTTTAATGAGTGATTTTGAGTTCAAAATAAGCCGCGATGGAGAGAAAGGCGCTATAGCACGCATCGATCTCAACCGCCCCGACGAAGGCAACGCCCTTACGCGCGCGATGATGCTGCAACTCGCGGCCACGCTGCGTGAACTCGGCGGCAAACCTGATGTGCATGTCGTCACCCTCGAAGCGCGCGGCAAACAATTCTGCCGCGGCCGCGACGGCAAGGGCGAATCACGCGCCGGCATGACGCCATACGAAGTGCGGCAGAAAATGATGGGCGCGGTGCTCGATGTGTATCAGGCGGTGGCCGACGTGCCGGTGCCGGTGGTCGCGCTGGTGCAGGGCGACGCGCTCGGCTTCGGCTGCGCCACGGCTGTGGGCTGCGACATTACGCTCGCGGCATCGAATGCACGCTTTGCCTTCCCCGAGATCGAACACGACATACCGCCCACCATGGCGATGTGCGCCGCGCTCGGCAAAGTGCAGGCCAAGGCGCTGACGTATCTGATCTACTCAGCGGATTCGGTAAGCGCCGATGAAGCGGTGACGTTGGGATTGGCAAGCAAAGTGCTGCCGCACGCCACCTTCGCCGCCGACAGTGATGCGTTTTTGAAAAAACTCGCGAGCCGTCCGCGTTTGATACTTGAAACGATTAAAAAGTATCAGGCCAAGGCCACGCATCTCACGCCGGACATGGCGTCGGAGTATGCGGGGACGTTGTTGGCATTGGTTAGGTCGTAACGTAAATACGCACGCAGTGCACAAGATAGTGGGTGCTGTTTGAAAGAAAGGAAAGCGATGAACTGGCACAGGACTGTGGTGAACACCCCCATGAGAGCCGCCGAGCAGCGCAGCCGCGCCGGGGAATTCGGCGAGGACTGTCTGAGTCCTCGCGCCGTTGGGGTTTGCGAGGGCGAGTTCCGCAGCCGCCCGGTGTGGCGAGCAGCGCAGGCAAGGTCACACTTGAAGCGGAGCAGAAGCCCGAAGGGCCGGCGAACCTGGGGCCGCCTTCTTTTGGTTACTTTTCTTGGCGGTTCAAGAAAAGTGACCAGCCGCCGGGCAACCCCCGGCGACGTTGAGGCACGGTGCGTACGTTGAAAGAAAGGACCTTCTTTGCCCCCACCCTAACCCTCCCCCGCAAGCGGGGGATGGGACAGGTTTTGTTGCTAAGCATGGTAGCGGTCATCGCGGCAGGGGCCGCAGCCGCCCAGGACAAATACCCCGCCAAAGTCATCCGCATCCTCACCGCCACCCCCGGCAGCAACCACGACTGGGGCGCGCGCATCACCGCGCAGGAATTGGCGCCGCGTATCGGCCAGCGCGTCATTGTTGAAAACCGCGGCTCCATCTCCAGCGAAATCGTCGCACGCGACACGGCTCCCGACGGCTACACGCTGTTGTTCTACGGCGCCTACACCTGGCTGCAGCCATTGCTGGCCAAGGTGAGTTGGGATCCGCTCGAGGACCTCGCGCCGATTTCGCTGGTGATCAACTCGCCCAATGTGCTGGTGGTGCATCCTTCGCTGCCGGTGAAATCCACCAAAGAATTGATTGCGCTGGCGAAAGCGCGGCCCGGCGTGCTCAACTACAGCGCGGGCGGCGGCGGCTCTAGCCAGCACATCGCCGCCGAGTTATTCAATTACCTGGCGCAGGTCAAGATCGTGCGGGTGAATTACAAAGGCGCCGGACCGTCGATACTGGGGCTGCTCACCGGCGAAGTGCATCTCATGTTTGCGGCCCTCGGCCCTATCATGCCGCACGTCAAGAGCGGCAAGGTGCGCGCGCTGGCGGTGACCACATCCAA
>VFLF01000751.1 GCA_009885185.1 Nitrosomonadales bacterium
ATCGGAATGCCGAGTGCGTTGTAACCGAACGCGAAAGCCAGATTCTGCCGGATGTTGCGCATGGTGGCGCGCGACAGCACGGCGGCGCGCGCGATACCGCGCAGATCACCTTTCACCAGGGTGACGCCAGCGCTCTCCATGGCAACATCCGTGCCGGTACCCATGGCGATGCCGACGTCGGCTTGTGCCAGCGCCGGCGCATCGTTGATGCCGTCGCCCGCCATGGCAACCTTGCGTCCCGCGGCCTGCAGTCGCTTCACGTGACCCGCCTTGTCTTCAGGCAACACTTCGGCAAGCGCCTCGTCGATGCCCAGAATCCGCGCGACGGCCTCAGCGGTGCTTCGCGAATCGCCGGTGATCATCACGATGCGCACGCCCGTGCGCTTCAGGGCCGCAATTGCTTCCGGTGTGCTGTCCTTGATCGGATCGGCTACTGCCGCAATGCCTGCGGCGGTTCCGTTAACAGCAAAAAACACCACGGTTTTGGCATTCTTACGCCAGGCTTCGGCGCGTTGTTCCCAGCGCGCGGTATCTATTTCGTAATGGGCAAGAAAGCCGCGGCTGCCGACCAACACGCGCTTGCCATCGACTTGGGCCATTGCGCCGAGACCGTTTATTGTCTCGAATGCCGTAGCCGCTTTCGGCGTGACGCCGCGCGCTTTTGCGCCCTCTACAATGGCAAGCCCGATCGGATGCTCGGAAAGTTGTTCCACCCCCGCCACCAGTGCGAGCGCATCATTTTCCGCAATACCTTCAGCGACAAAATCAGTCAGTGCGGGATGGCCGAGTGTCAAGGTGCCGGTTTTGTCCACCACCACGGTATCGATATCCCGCATACGCTCTATCGCTTCGGCATTGCGGAACAGGATCCCGGCGCGCGCCCCTTGTCCCATGGCAACAGTCATCGAAATGGGCGTGGCAAGGCCCACAGCACAAGGACAGGCGATGATCAAAACTGCAATCGCATTGAGAAACGCGTAACCGAATCGCGGCTCCGGGCCGAAGAACCACCAGGTCAGTGCCGTCGCAATGGCGACGGCGACTACGATTTGGACAAAATACGCCGCGATGATGTCGGCAAGCCGCTGGATCGGCGCCCGCGTGCGCTGCGCCTCTCCCACCATATGCACAATACGCGCCAGCAACGTGTCCGCGCCCACGCGCTCGGCGCGTATCACCAACGAGCCGTTGCCGTTCACCGTTGCGCCAGTTACCTTGGCCCCAACTTCCTTGGCCACCGGCATAGGCTCGCCGGTGATCATGGATTCGTCCACTCTGCTGGCGCCATCGAGTACCGTGCCGTCGACCGGCACCTTCTCGCCCGGCTTTACGCGCAGCCGGTTGCCTACCGTCACTGCCTCCAGCGCCACCTGTTCCTCGGTACCGTCCTCGCGCAGGCGCCACGCGAGATTGGGCGCGAGTTTAAGCAATTGTTGAATGGCCTGACTGGTCTGACCCATCGCCCGCAATTGCAGGAAGTCGCCCAGTATCACCAATGTAACGATCACCGCGGCGGCCTCGAAATAAGTGCCTACCGCACCGTCGTGCTCGCGAAATTCCTGCGGAAACCAGGCGGGCATAAGCACAGCGGCGAGGCTGAACACGTAAGCAAGCCCCACGCCGAGCCCGATCAGCGTGTACATGTTGAGCGCGCGATGCGTGAGCGACAACCAGAACTTGCGCATGATGGGCCAGCCGGCCCACAGTACCACCGGCGTGCCGAGCGCGAACTCAACCCACCCGCGGGCTCGAGTCTGAAGACCAAACAGCTCGTGGATGCCTATCATCGGCGACATGGCTAGCACCACCAGCGGGATCGACAGCACGACACCGACCCACAAGCGACGCGTAAGGTCACGCAACTCGCTGTCATCCGATGCTCCGGTGCCTGCAATAGGCACCAGCGCCATGCCGCAGAGAGGGCAATCGCCCGGCACGTTGCGTACAATTTCTGGATGCATAGGACAGGTATAGCTTGCGCCGGTTGGTGCTACGTCCGCGGCAGCAGGCGTGCTATGCACGCCACCCGGCGATTTCTCCGTTATTTGAGCGTGGGGATGTGCATGCTCTGGCGGCTTGGTGTCACCGACAGGCAGTGGTTTGTTAAGGTAGCTCGACGGATTTGCATCGAATTTCTTTTTGCAACCCGCAGAGCAAAAGTAATAGTGCTTATCCTTGAACACGCTGTTGTGTGCCGTGGTTTCTTCGTTGACTTGCATACCGCAGACCGGATCGGATGTCATTGCGTTGCCTCGATTGCTTTATTTGACTGGTCGAGCGCTATGCTCGGGCAATGGTCGGGATCGATAGCGATGTAATATTTCCACTGTGGTGAGACAGAGTGCAAGCCAAACGACTCCAGCCGCCATCGCGCCCAGTACATCGCTCAAGTAATGCGCGCCCAGATAGAGCCTGCTGAGTGCAATCAGGAAAACCAGGGCAATCGTCATGACCGCTATCAAAATACGTGCGGGCCAGGAGCGGGTTCCCAGAATCAGATAGGTAGCTATAAAACCGTAGATGAGGGTCGCCATCATCGTGTGCCCGCTGGGAAACCCGGCATCAGCGAACGCCGGATCTGCCCAGTCAGGTCTTGCTCTATCAAATAACTTTTTCATCAACAAATTGAGGATGATGCCGCCGGCAATGGCGAACACCAGCCCTGATAACCAGTACCATAGTCGCTTCCAGAGCAAAAAAAATGCCACGATCGAAGACAAAGTAATGACGGCGGATACGGACGCAAGTACCGACACATATTGCATTCCCTGAGTGAAACGCGGTGTCGTGTGGAAACGAAGCCATTCCGCGAGAAACGCATCAATCAGCACCAGTGGATCGCCCGTGATCAGGTCTTCAGCGATGCCGCCAAACAGCCATGCCGCTCCGATCAAGAGTGTGGCACCGATGGTAAGATATAGACCGAACAAGCCGTGAGGCGCCAGTCGCGCCTGCAAAAATAAATACTGCCGGGGAAAACGGCGTTGTAAGAAGCGCTTGATGTTGGCAGCCATCACGTTTGAAAATTCAATTATCAATACGCGCTTTAATCTGGCGTGTTGGCATTGCGCTCGGCGCGCTGCACCGCCGGGATAGCACCGGTGCGAGCTTTCGATAGGCGCCCACCATCACTGGCGGCAAGATCAGCCACTGCAACAGCGGAGACAGACCAATTCCGAAAATCATCGGCATGCTCGCCATATAGCCCCAATTGCCGGCACGATAAACGTTGTACCACTCACTCCACACGGTAAAAGCTATCGCGCCGATCACAACAATGACGCCGCCTGTCCAAGGACGCCACGCCGGCCAGTCCGCGCGCCGTAGCGCAATGCCAGCCAGCGCAAACATTGTGAGGGCAATCAGGACATCACCCAGAGAGCAATGAAACACTGCCCATGCGACACTAACGCCATCTCCAGCACCCCAGATCGTATAAAGCCTGACATGCGCAATTTCCCATATCAGATTCAAAACGAAGGCGAGCGCCGACCAGAGGCCGACGTTCGCGATCATACGGGTCGCAGTCGGATTATGCATATATCCACGCCATAGATCTGCTCAGTATGAGCCTCTTGATGCGCGCTCGCAGCCTCATGCGTGAGGCTACTCGCTGTTAGGTCATTGAAGCGGTTGTTTTCCACCGTGCATCATGTAGTAGGACTTGCGCAGACCTGCTGCAGAAATGGCCGTACCTCCGTGCCAAGGGCGTGTGCACCTCGGGTTTGTCCGCCAACTGCAATACGGCCTCTGGATCCATGAACGCAACCGTTTATGGCCCCATCGGCTTCTTCGCGCAAGACCACGTTGTACGGTAGCAACGGACCGATGTCGGAGTCTGCCTCAATCGCGCGAGGCGAGAGCGGACGATTGCACGCGCCGAGTATGCGATACGGCGGACGCTTGATATTGAGCTTGGCTTTCAGTGTCGCTTTAACATCGATATTGGCGAGAACGCCGAAGCCGTGCTGTTTCAGTGCCTCGGTGACTTTCGCAATGGAGGCATCGAACGACATTTTGAGTTGCAGGGTGAATCCGTACACAAATGGGTTTCCTGGATAGACACGGAATGGAAATTCGTTGTCATTTAGCAGGCATGGGCTGCATCATCTGATCGCGCTGCATCATCTGTTCCATCATCATCTGCATCATGTCCACGCGTTTTTCCATCATGTCGTGGCGCTTCATCATGTCGCCATCCATCATGCCGTCTTTCTTGCCGCCCATCATCATGC
>VFLF01000110.1 GCA_009885185.1 Nitrosomonadales bacterium
ATCTTCGCGCTGCGTATTGCTTAACATGTACACCTCCTTGGTAAGTAGTGAACTGAGTGAATTAGAACGATGAACTACATACATCATGCCGGATCAAATCGGTGGAGGTATTTTTCTTCGCATTGATTAAGCCTCCGTAATTCGCACACTAAGCCAAAGCCGCACGCTTGGCAAGAATCGTGGGCAATCCCAGCCAGGGCGCTACCGCCTGCGCGAGCGGGACGCCGGGCTGGCCGTGGCCGGCAGCGGCAGCGCCGTTTTGTATTTGACTTGTTTCAGTGCAAAACTGGAACGAATATTCGACACCCCCGGAATCTTGGCGAGGTAATCCACGATAAATCGTTCCAGCGACTGCATGTCGGACACTACCACCCGCAGCAAGTAATCTGCATCGCCGGTCATCAGGTAGCACTCCATCACCTCCTCACGCACGAGTACGGAATTTTCAAAAGTGTCGAGCGCGCCGCGCATCTGCTTTTCGAGACTCACCTGAATAAACACGCTCACTGTCAGACCCAGCTTTAACGGGTCGAGCAAGGTCACATAGCGGCGTATCAGCCCGGCCTGCTCCAGATCGCGCACGCGGCGCAGGCAGGGCGAGGGGGACAGAAACACCTGTTCTGCGAGATCAGCATTGGTGAGCCGCGCGTTGTCCTGCAGCGCGGCGAGAATCCGCCAGTCTGTTTCGTCCAGCGTGATCGACTTTGCGATTTCAGCAATTTTCTGCGTTAATGTCGCCATTGATTGATATATTATTTCTTATTATGTTGATTTTCAAGTCAAAATCGCAAGCCCGTACCGGTGCGATGCGCCTACTATCAGTACTCCTTCTCCTTCAACTTGAAACTGAGTCCGCGCATGAGCTTTATTTCCGACCCCGATCCCCAGGAAACCCGCGAATGGGTTGAATCCCTGCAATCGCTGATCGCCAACGAAGGCGAAGCGCGCGCGGAGTTTATTTTGCAGCAGTTGTTCGACACCGCGCGGCGCAGTTGCCGCGGGCTGAAGTTCAACGCGACGACCGCTTATCACAACACCATCCCGCTGTCGGAACAGCCGCCCTACCCCGGCGATCTTGCGCTCGAAGAGCGCATCACCGCGCTGGTGCGCTGGAACGCGCTGGCGATGGTGGTGCGCGCCAATCGCGAGCATCCCGAACTCGGCGGCCATATCGCCACCTATGCCTCGGCGGCGGATTTGTTCGAGGTCGGGCTGAATCACTTTTTTCGCGCCGGACAAGACGGTGATCTGGTTTACTTTCAGCCGCATTCTTCCACCGGCATTTACGCGCGCGCCTATCTCGAAGGGCGCCTGTCCGAAGACCAGTTAATGAAATACCGGCAGGAGACGCGCGGCGGCGGTTTGTCATCGTATCCGCATCCGTGGCTGATGCCGGATTTCTGGCAATTCCCGAATGCATCGATGGGCCTCGGGCCGCTCAACGCCATCTATCAGGCGCGCTTCATGCGCTACCTCGAAGACCGCGCAATGTTCAAAAGCGCGCGCCCGAAGTCGGATCGCAAAGTGTGGGCCTTCGTCGGCGACGGCGAGATGGACGAACCGGAATCGCTGGCGGGCCTGTCGCTCGCCGCGCGCGAGAAACTGGACAATCTGATTTTCGTGGTCAATTGCAATCTGCAGCGGCTCGACGGCCCGGTGCGCGGCAACGGCTCCATCATTCAGGAACTCGAAGGCCTGTTCACCGGTGCGGGCTGGAACGTCATCAAGCTCTTGTGGGGCAGCGATTGGGACGCACTGTTCGCGCGCGACAAGGAAGGCGTGTTGCTGCAACGCCTGCACGAAACCGTGGATGGTGAACTGCAAAAATACGCCGCCACCGACGGCCGATTTAACCGCGAGCATTTTTTCAACAAATATCCCGAATTGCAGGCGCTGGTGGCGGATTTGTCCGATGCCGACATCGACCGGCTGCGGCGCGGCGGCCACGATCCGCTGAAAATATATTCCGCCTATCACGCCGCCACCAAAAGCCGCGGACGCCCGACGGTGATCCTCGCGCAAACCAAAAAAGGCTACGGCATGGGCCAGTGGGGCGAAGGCAAAATGACCGCGCATCAAGCCAAAAAACTGGAAACCGATGCACTGCTGGCGTTTCGTGATCGTTTTTCGCTGCCAATTTCCGATGCCGACGTAGCCGCGCTGCGCTTTTACAAGCCAGACGAAAACTCACATGAAATAAA
>VFLF01000210.1 GCA_009885185.1 Nitrosomonadales bacterium
GACGGTCTCACTTAATTCACTGGGCATCCAACGTCGGACACTCGCACCCGCCACACCACGGCAAATAATCGGCAACCGTGGCTAGAGAATGGTCTGTCTTGGCTCCAATCATTTGATCTTTTCGGTCGTGAGCTTGATTGGCTTTCCGTACTTCTCGTAGGTGAATTTCCGTATAGATATTGGGTTTGCTCAAGCCGCATACTTGAACTGTTTTACTTTACTCAAATAGCGTGGCCTACATTTTCGCCGCACCTTGAGTGAGAGATTGGAAATTCCTAGTCACGCAAAGCAAAAGTAGCACGCATTTGTCCGAGGAGAAACGCCATGAGAAGGAAAGATGCGGCACTGGTGTTTCCACTACCTCGTGCAGGCGCACGAAAGCTGTTTAAACATACGCTGTTTCTGGCATTTTTCTTCAACCTATGCACGGCCACATTCGCGCAGCACTATCCCAACCGGCCGGTGCGAACCTTGGTTCCGCTCGCAGCCGGCGGCGGCATGGACACCGTGACACGAGCCTTGTCGGCAAAACTGGGCGAGACGTTCGAAGAGACGTTTATTGTGGATAATCGTCCCGGTGCGGGCAGCCAAGTTGCGCTGGAAATCATGTCGACAGCCGCCCCCGATGGCTATACGCTGATGATGATTAGTGCGACCACGGTGGTGCATCCACTGCTGTATAAATCGCGCTTCGATATCGTGCGCGATTTCACGCCGTTGTCGCAGGTGACGGCACAGGGCTATGCCCTGGTGGTACATCCGTCGATCATCGCGAACTCGGTGGCGGAGTTCGTGCAGTATCTCAAGGCCAATCCAGACAAGATCAATTTCAGCTCATCAGGTATCGGCAGCCTGATTCACATGAGCGGCGAATTGTTCAAAATTGCAACTGGCACGCGCATGACACATATTCCCTACAAAGGCATGGGCGCGGCCTATACCGATCTGGTCGGCGGGCAGGTGCAGTCGTCGTTTCCAACAATCATTTCGTCCCTGGCACATATCAACGCCGGGCGCCTGCGTCCGCTTGCGGTCACACCCGGTAGCCGTGTACCGGCATTGCCGAATGTGCCAACCTTTACCGAAGCCGGCGTTAAGGGCGTGGTCGTCGTAAATTGGTATGGCTTGATCGCTCCCGCAAAAACGCCGGCGACCATCGTCAATCGCCTTGTCCCGGCAGTTAACAAGGCGATGCTGGCACCGGAGATGGCAAAGAGCTTGCGTGCGGAAGGATCCGAGGCGATTACAGGTACACCCGCCGCATTTTCCGCTCACATCCGGGCCGAGCAAGCCCAGTGGCGCCGCGTGGTGGAAGAAGCCGGTATACGCGGAAACTAATGGCTTGGCCGTGTGATCGCGATGCGCAAAAAAACGGTGATTGGCAAGTCAGGAAAACCCAAAAACTTGATATCCGAGGAAAATATGA
>VFLF01000922.1 GCA_009885185.1 Nitrosomonadales bacterium
CATTCGCGCCGCATGCGCAAAGACTTTGGCGGATGAAGCGCACGCCGAAGACACCGTCACCGCGGGGCCGCTCAAGCCTAAATAGCGTTGCACAAAATCCGCCAGAGAAAATGTATTCTGCGTTTCGGCGTAGTGATAGTCCGCTGGCAACATCCCTGTAACCGGATCGCGGTGGCGATAGGCAAGCTCGGTCTGCAAAATGCCCGACGTGCTGGTACCCATGAAAACACCGATGCGCGCCGCGCCGTATTTTTCACACGCTTGCGCTACGGCGAGCGCGTATCCATCCACCTCCAGACCCATTTGCGCGAGCCGGTTGTTGCGGCAGTCATACGCGTGAAGATCGGGTCTCACGCGAAAGTCGTCCAATCCCGCAACCTGTCCGATCCAGGTATCGAGCACAGCCGTCTCAAAATCACAGGCAGCCAATCCCGAGCGCCTTTCACGCAACGCGCACGTGATCGATGCCGCGCCCGCACCGAGGCTGTTGATGATGGAAAAATGGCGAATGGCGAGCGGTTGCATGCTATGCGGAGAGCGCCGTCATGCCCAAGGCAGTGACCGCCTCATCGTGCGAAGAGGTTGCGGCGTCGAAAAACATGTTTTGATCCAGCAGGTGACGCCACAAACCGGCCCACGTCGCCCAATCGTGCCCGCCCGGTATGCTTATTTTCCGCGCGGCAGGCAATCGCTCTGCCAGCAATTGGCTGGTCACGACAAAACGATCCTCGGCCCCACAACCCAGGTAAATCTTCGGCGATGCCTCCATCGCGAACGGGCAAGTTTTAATCCACGCCAGCAGACGACGCTCATCGTCGTCCTCTTTGATGACACCGGATTGCCAACGCGCCAACCCGCCCGCCCCTACCACCTCGGCTATGGTTCCGCTTACCCCCAGATAGGGGGCCAGCAGGATGACACCCTCGATGTCCGCCGGGTATTCGCTGGCGTACATTAACGCGCCCATGCCGCCCAATGAAATACCCATGAGCCAAATCCGCCGGTACCCCCTGGCGCGCGCCGGTGCAATGATGTCATGCGTCAGTTGCCGGATAAGGCTGCGCTCAAGGTAATAACCCAGATGCGTATCCACCGCCACGACATCGATGGGCAGACTGCGTTCGCGCAAAGCCTGTACAAATCCGTAATCCACCATATCTTGCGGACTGCCTTTGGCGCACGGCAACATCACCAGCAGAATGCGGTCGGCGGCAGACTGCGGCGCCGCATCGTAGACGGCATCCATTGTCATTGTCATGGCAGCATCACCGCAGGGGCAGGTCCGCGTGCAATCAGGATGGCGGAAAACGCCAGGCTCAGGATCGCGCCGATGGCGACCGTGCTGCCGATGGCATGCAACACCGGCACTTTAGAAAAGGCCAGCAGGCCGAAACCGATGGTGGTAGTCACATTGGCAAACAGCAGTGACACCAGCGTGCGCTCACGCTCTTGATCAGTCGCCGCTTGCCGTTCAAAGAACAACGCATAGTTGGAACCGATCGCGACCACCAGCAACAGGCCGACCAGATGAAAAATGGACAAGGGGTTGCCATTCATCACAAGCAAGCTGAAGGTGATCGTCACCGCTGCCGCCAGTGGCGCCAACACCTCCAGTACGCGGCGTGGCGAACGCAGGCTTGCCAGTAACAGCAGCACAATGGCGCCCGTGCCCAGCAATGCGTAGGTGATGATTTCGCGGCGATAGGTCTGGTACAACGCATCAGATTCGTGCTTTAAGTCAATCAGCAGCGCCGGCTTGTCCGGTACCCGCTGGATGTCACGTGCGATGGCCGCGGCGTCGCTCACGCCGCGTAGCGGCAGCATCGCCGTCCAACCCGTCGTCCCGCCCGCTGCCTCCCCGCTGGCGCGTTTCACCAGCAGCGAATCCAGCTTTAACGCCAGCACAGTACCTTGCAGGCTGGCGTTGGTCAGTAACGGTTGCACGCTGGCGGCAGCCACATCGCGCAGAAAGGGCTCGAACAGGCCGTCACGAAAGGGCAAACCTTGCTGCGCTTCATAAAGATTTTTAAGCAGTGACTCGGCATCGGGCAACGCCGCCTGACGGGCACGCTGTGACGCGGCACTGGGTAGATAAACGGAGGGTGACTCAAAACCCTGCAACTGGCCGCGCTGAACCGATCCTCGAAGAATGGCGGATATTTTTTCGCTTGCCTGGAGAGCGGCTTCCTGGTCCGCTGCATGAATGACGACCAGATGACGCACATCCGGCGCGCCAATATCGCGCCGCAATTGCTCGTCGAGCATGCGGTCGCTGCCGGCTATCGGACTCAGGCTCGCCAGTTCGTCGCTCCAGAAAGGACCGCGTTGCGCGGCGAGGAACACTACCGCGAGCGCTACGCCCAGTATCAGCGGATAGCGCAGCACCGGCGCCCATCGCGTCACGCTGGTCATCTTGGGCGCCAGACCTGCGGTCGTATTCACGGTAAATCCCTGCGGCAGCAGTGCCGGCAGCACATAGCGTGTAACCGCCACCGCCATAACCAGTCCGGCAATGGAAAACAACCCCAATTGCGCAAGTCCTGGAAAACCCGACAACAGCATGGCGCCGAAGCCGCAGATCGACGTCAGCAATCCCAGGCGTAACGTCGGCCAGATGCGGGTCAGCGTGTCATCCGGCGTGGCGCCGGGCGTGATTTGCGTGAACAGGTAGATGGCGTAATCCACCGCTTCGCCGATCAGCGTGGCGCCAAACCCCAGCGTGATACCGTGTACCGCGCCGAAACCCAGACTCACCGCGGCCACACCCACCAGCGCGCCGCTGACTACCGGCAACAGGCCGAGCAGCAATACCCGCGGTGAGCGGTACAACACCAACAGTAGCGCGGCAACCAACGTCGTCGCAATAATGGAAAATCGTAAAGCATCCGCTTTAATCCGGGCACGGGTAGTCACGGAAAAAACGCCCGGTCCGCTGAGCAATAATTGCTGTCCACTCGTGGCATTCGCGGCGTTGGTGCCGGCTGCACTCAAAAATGCCCCCTGAATCAACACTAAGGCGCGTTCCTGCGCGTCGATGTCGTATCCTGCGGCGCGCGTCTGCGCCACCAGCAACGCGCGTTTGCCGTCTTTGGAAAACCACACGCCCTCCTGTACGTCAGGCTTGGCCAGGCCTTCCAGTTGTTCCAGCACGCGCAACATCTCACTGCTCGGGTCCTGCGGCAGAATGCGCCGCACCAGCACACTGGCGGGCGAGCCCAGCAGTTGCAGATTTTCCTCCAGCGCCACGCGCAGTGCCGCACTGGAGAAATGTTCCGCGCTGACAGCCGGACTCAACAAGTAGCGATTGCGCCACAGAAACTCGCGATCGGTCGCCAGCCCGGTCTCCTCGCCATTGCTAATGGCAATGAAATCCGTCTGCCGGCTGCGCAATGCCGCCGCTAAATGTCTACTGGTTTGCGCTACCGCCGCCGGAGCCGCGCCTTCGATGCCGATGAGGATAAGCCGCGACACCACGCCATCGCGCAACTGCTCCACCAGCACCTGTTGCACCGGCGTGGGCACGCGCGGCAGAAACGCGGACAAATCCGCACTAAATTCTGTCCTTGCGATAACCGCAACGCAAACCGCAACTGCGGCAAGCCAGACAGTGATCGCCCAGCGTGACGAAGCCCTCGCCGTCACGGCGTCTCTCCCGTGAGCGTTGTGATCGTCATGACGGAGCGGTCGCCTTCAGTCTCAATTATCTCAACGGAGCGCACCTGGTTGCCGCTGCCGCTGATGTTAATTTCCTTCACCACGTTTTGCATTTTCAGCTCAGCCGGTTTGAGCGACAACCGCCACTGTTCTTCGCTGCCTGTCAGACTGGCCCTGTAAAAACGGTTTAAGGTCTGCAGATCGCCAGCCAGCGTTGAGCGGATGCTCTCGACCAGGGCCCAGATAACAGGATAATCCTGCAACACCAGCGTACGGCGCTGGTTGCGGTCTTTATATTCAATGCTGAGCTTGTTCTGATCCAGCACCAGCGTTTCCGGTTTGGGCAGCAGCGTGACTTTTTCCAGACGACCCGGTGCGGTGTAAACCAGCGTGCCGGAGGCGTCCAACGGCGCATTCAGCATCGCCATGTATTTGCGCTCGACGAACTTGCCTTTGGCGGACTTCACCTGCCGCAGGTTTTGCATGAGTTGCTCAATGCCCCATGCCGTTGCCGCCTCCGCAGCGGTAGCCGCCACGCCGGTTGCAGCCAGCAGGAACGCTGCCAGCACAATCAACATGGGCCTTATCAGTCGTCTAGCGCCAGAAGTCATAGAAGTTATACCAGTTGTAAGGCGCATCGCGGCAGTAGTGTTCCAAGCGCGTCACATAACGCTGTAGCGCTTGTTCGATGAGAACGTCCCGCGTTGCGCCAGGCGCCTTCCACGTATCGACCAGACGTTCAAAATAGATATCGTAGCGATTGCCGCCGCGATACAAACCGAACATCATCACCAAAGGCTGTTTCAAGGTAGCCGCGAGACGAAACGGGCCACTCGGAAAACGCGCCTGCTCGCCCAGGAACGGACAGGCAACGGTGCCCTCACCCTGAAATGTGCGATCACCCAGCATGCCGATGATTTCGCCCCGCTTCAGCGCTGCGTCCACTTTAAGCATGGCATCTACTTTGCCCAAGGAAATAACCTGGAGGCTAAGGTCCGGGTTAATGGCACGGAGTACCGCGTTAAATTTTTTTGAGTTCTCTTCGTACATCACGAGACTGATGCGTGCTGCCGTGTTGTGCCTGCCGAGTGCGCGAATAATCTCAAAGCTGCCCATATGCGCGCCCAGCAGAAAGCATCCTTCGCCGCGTGTGATCATGCCGGCGAGAATGTCTTCGTTATGCACATGCACGTCGAACCGCGTGTATTGATTGTTGAACAGAAACACACGATCCAGCAGCGTGGCGGCAAACGCATGGCAGTGACGGAATGCGTCCGCAAGCCCCGGCTCTCGATTCAGCGCCTTGCGCAAATATTTTGTCGATGCGGCATGCGATGCCGGTGAAAAAAACAGAAAATACACGCAGATCGGATAGAGCAGCAATCGTGCCGCGGGGCGGCCCAGCTTCAGCGCCACCCACACCATCAGACGCATCGCCCGCGTGTTGCTGCGCTCGGGACGAACCACCCATTCCGGACGCGGACGTGCATCCACACCGGGTTTGCGCGAGTTGCGGGGCGGGCCCGCATCCTCCGGCCTGCTGTCTAGGCCGGAGAGGATAGGGCCTCCTTTTTCAGCAAGCCGGTCAATACTGTTTTTTTATCGACCGAGCATGCGAATTTCACCGCGCCGGCGCCAGTAACTGAATACTCGATTCTGACATGATCGCCGGGCCGAGCCGGATACAGGAATTTGGCGGACATCGTCTGCGAAGGCCACTGGCTCAAATCCACCCCGGCTTCAATGGCCCGTAATGTTTCACTCAATAACACTGCCCCCGGGATAATGGGATTTCCCGGAAAATGCCCTTGTGCAGCCGGATGATCCAGCGAGAAAAATCGTACGGCGGTGCTCATGGCTATATCGCTTTCGCTCCGCGCATGGCGAAGAGCTGCTGGAGGGCCTGACGCGGCAATTTGCCGGTGTCGTTACGAGGTAAAGCGTCGACCAGACACAGCGGGCGTGGAAGAAACACTGCGTCGATGCGGCTACGCAGGGCGTCCATCACTGTCTTGCTGGTGAGCCCCGGCGCTACCACGAAAGCCGTGAGCCGGGTCACCTCTCCCGCCGCTTCGTCAGGCATCAGGAACACGCCATCGCCCACGCCAGTGATGGAATTCAGGTGATAGTTCAGACTCGCGAGCGACGTGCGCTTGCCCCCAATGTTCACCAAGTCCTCCGTTCTGCCGTGCAGCAAAAACTGGTCGTCAGCGCATAACTCGATGACATCGTGCAATAACACCTCGCTTTCCACGTGTCCGCCAATGACCGAAGTCCCGCGTGCATCCTGGCACAACCGGACGCCCGGAAGCACTCGCCACGTCACGGATTCGACCGTGCGTCGAGTGGCGATCTGCCCTGCTTCAGTGCAACCGTAAATTTCATGCAGCGGCGCGGCAAAGCGCGCTTCTGCCGCGACCGCCAGTTGCGGCGGCAGCGGCGCGGTAGCGCACAGCAGAAAATCCAATTTCGGCAGAGCAGCCGTTTCAGCCAACAAAGCGCGTAAGTGAATCGGCGTGGTGATCAGACCACGCGGTCGCGGCAGCGCGGCAAGCTCGGCAAGAATCTCGACCGGATAAAATGGCCGCCCGGCATGTAATGCCATGCCGCCTTGTGTCGGCATCAGCACAGTGGATTCCAATCCATACATATGCTGTGGTGGCACGGTACCGAGTACCGTCATCCCCGGATACGCCCGCATGTCCAGACGCTCGATCTCCGCCGCGGCACCGCGAACCAGGCTGCCCCAGGATTTTTCGTTGGGCACCGGTTGACCCGTCGAGCCCGAGGTGAAGATGATGGCGGCAATCTGCCCTGCGGGGATGTGCGGAATCGACGGTACCGCAGAATCCGCGGCATCCGGATCTGACAACAGAGGAAAGAACACCGTTTCCATTGGCCGGCAATCGGTGGCGCCGTCGGTCAGACAATACACATCGGCATAGTGTTGGCTGAGCCGCCCGATCAGATCAGGCGTATGGTTGGGCGGCAGCAAGCTGATTTGGCGCCGCAGCAGGGCCGCAAAGAAACCAACAGCGAAATGGTAGCGATCAGCGCTCAGGTTGAGGATATAGCGCCGATCAGGAAGCAGTGCCGCCAACTGCGCGATATCCCGCAGGAAGCAATCCACGCCGATGGATCGGCGGTTACGGTAGGCCACTACCGCGTTATCGCGATACGCACGTATCAAAGGGAGGCTGGTCATGTTCACTATATCAGGGCTGCTTAACGCCGGCGGTGGTGGCCGCAAGCGCGCCATCGTTTCCATCGTTGGCACGATTCGTAAACGCGCGTATGCCGTCAAACAAGGATGCCTGTAGAAACGCAGGATGGCGCACGATACGATAGACATACTCGCCAATAAACATCATTGCCAGCAAGGGAAAATTCAGCACGTTGATGAACAATGACCAGACGCTGAGTGGGGAAAATTTAAACAGCATCGCAGAACCCAGTATTTGCAGCGCAAAAAAAACGCACCACGCGTAGGTCACGCGACGCGCGTAGACTTCCATCGCCGGCGGCAGCGCGCCATGCACGCGGCGCGCAAACAGCGTCACGAGCGGCTCTTTCCCGGGGCGCAGCGTTTGGCCAAAAAGCCACAGCAAGGACAGATAAATCGCCGCGTGAGGAACGCCGTACGCAGCAGCGGGCCCCCATATTGGCTGTTGCTCCAAGCCATAAATTACCGAGGCCACCGCAAGCAAAATCAATAACCACCGCCACTTATGGGTGGCACAAGCGACCACCCACCACGCCAGTGCGAGCAGTGGCAAAAAAGGCAGCGCTATGCGTATAGGCCCGATTTGCCCTCCTGCAACGACCGAATACACCAGAAACTGATATCCGGCGCCCGTCAGCAAAATCAGTGCCGGCCACAGCCACCCCAGCCGGCGCATCATTTAGTCAGTGCGGTGCTGCTGAATATGCCCGTTCAAACTGCGCAGGGAACTGAAAATTTTTAGGTTATTTTCGTCGTCTGAGCGCAATTGGAAGTGGTAAGTCTTGGAAATTGACAGCGCGAGTTCAAGTACGTCAATTGAATCCAGCCCCAACCCATCCCCGTACAGCGGCGCCGTTGGATCAATGTCGACCGCCGCCACTTCCAGGTTAAGCGTGACAACGATCAACTGGGCTAACGCCAGTTCTTCCGGACTCGCCAGATTGCCATCCGGCTCGCATGCCAAGACGGCTTGGTTCACGCCACGGCTTACTGTATCCATTGGGAAGTTCTCCTGTTTAACAGCTGACACCGCATCGACTGTTGTCATCAATAAATCAAAATTCAACGCACCCGCTGTACCTGTACTGATGGTAGCGCCGGCCCCGGTAAGTTCTGTACGCTATCGAACATAGGCGCGAATTCATGCGCACGGCGTTTCCAGCAGAAACCATTCCAGACAGATAAAAAAACGATTCTGGCGCACACCGTCAGACTCGATTTAAATACATAAGTATTTGTTTTTAAATGATTATTTAAAATACGGCGAAGTCATTGCTACCCTGGATTTTGAGCAATGTCCAAGTAGTCCGGGTGATGCATCAAGCTTCACCGTATGTGGATAACGCCTCCGGGCAAAACCACGGCAGCGTGTATCCGTTTGCAGGGTCGTTAATTGCCTCAATGGCAATCAACGGCGGGCTCGATGTAATGGAACCAAATATTGTGGCAAACGAAACATCGGCTGCGTCACGTCCAGTGCCGAGTCTGACGAGTCCCATCGGCGGCGACACGCCCGAGGGATCGAACAAATACCAACGATCACCCAGAAAGACTTCAACGGTAGCGTGAAAGTCCGTCGGCCCCATCGCCGGATCAGCGCCATAATCGATCCCTGTCACAAAACGCGCGGGGATATTCACCGCCCGGCATAACGCGATCATCAGGTGCGCAAAGTCGCGGCACACACCGACCTGCTCAATCACGGTATCGACGGCTGATGTGCTGTCGTTCGAGCTACCCGACAGGAACTGCGTCCTTTGACGAACCCAGTCGGCGATTGCCTGCACCCGCCAGTATCCTTGCCGCAGATGACCAAATTCCCGCGTTGCGAACCTGCGCAGGCGGTCGGACTGGCAATACCGGCTGGGATAGATATAAGGCAGCACAGCGGGCGGCAGCTGCGCAATCGGCACCTCTGCTAGTCCCGCGGGTGACGCGCGGTGATGGTCAATATCGACAGTGGCTTCGTAGCGCACCGCCAACGGTCCCGGCCCGGCATGGATGCGCATGTAACGGGTGCCGATGTGAGGATCGGTGTATACCACGGGTACGACCGGCTGACTCAGTTGCAACGCTTCGGCAACCACCGATTGGCAGCGCGTTTGCGCGGCGTGGAAATTAAAAATGAAATCGCTCGCGCCATCGGCAATCTCGTAATTGAGATCTATGGAAAATTTAAGCCTGATCATGAACGCGAGTTCAGTTCGCCAGCCCCTCCAGCAGCGACGACAAATCCTCCGCGTGCTCTTCTTCGCTGGACAAAATCTCTTCGAGCATGCGGCGTGTGGTCGTGTCCTGATCGCCTAGATAGCCAATCATTTCGCGATAGCTTTCGATGGCGATGCGTTCGGCAATCAGATCCTCCTTGATCATCTGCTTGAGCGTGCCGCCTTCGGCATATTCGGCGTGACTTCGCGCGGCCAGACCATCGGGTGAAAAGTTGGGTTCGCCGCGCAACTGGATAATGCGTCCGGCGATGCGATCAGCGTGCAGCATCTCCTCGTTCGCGTGTTCGAGGAACTCGCTGGCAACAGACACCGCGTGGATGCCAGTCGCCATGAAATAGTGGCGCTTGTAGCGCAGCACGCAAACCAGTTCCGTCGCAAGTGCTTCATTCAGCAACTTGATGACGGCTTTACGGTCGGCGCCGTACCCCGAGGTCACAGCACCTTGTTCGATGTGCTGCCGCGCGCGCTTGCGCAACGTGGGGATATCGGTGAGCGACGGCAGCGAGCCGGATGTTTTTTTAACTTTGCCGGATTTCATGGACTAACCTCGGGTGATGTTGAACACACGCTCCTGCACGCGCAGCGCCAGGAGCACGACAAATAACCGCGCGCAGAGGAATGTCCTATCGCGCAACCCTCCAGCCTCTAAGCTGCGTGCGCCAGACGGCGCACACAGCACGATCAGCTAATTTCGGCTATCGGAGGCCTATATCGTTCTTGACACCCGTGACGCCTTCGATGCGACGCGCTACTACGGACGCCTGGGCTATCGCGGCCTGATTACTGACAAAGCCGCTGAGCTGCACAGTGCCTTTGAAGGTTTCGACATTGACCTCTCGCGCCCTGACCGTCGGATCCTCGACCAGCGCCGCTTTCACCTTGGTGGTGATCCAGCTGTCTGTGATGTACTCCCCTGAGCTCGACCTTGTCTGCGTGCCGGCGCAACCCACAATCGACGCAAACACGACGGTCAAAAGAATAGCGGACAACGTTTTAATGTGTTTCATGATAGATATCTCCAGATATAAAGTGAATAAAACTCGCGCTGGCCTCACAACTGTGCTGTGAGAATCGCCGAGATGCTGATTATTTGCCTGTTCGCAAAGCGGTTCCGTGCGCTGGCGCACATACCATTCCATCCGCAGGCAACGATAGTGTCCTGTCGCTTATCTTGGACACCCATGATTCTCATCAGCCCTCGTACAGCCCACGTCCTGAAAAACCCGGTGGCCTTCGCGCTTCAAGTGCTGAAAGCGTTCCAGGCCAATCAGGGTCTCCTTCTTGCCGGCGCAGTGGCCTATTACGCACTGCTCTCCATTCTGCCGCTGCTCATCCTGATGGTCATCGCGTTGTCGCATGTGATTGATCAGGAAGTGCTGCTGGTGACACTAAACAGAGCGCTGGCGTACGTGGTGCCGGGCGCAGGCAATGCGGTAGTGGTGGAACTGAGAGCGTTCCTCGGTCACCGCGAGGTCATCGGCTGGGTGCTGCTTATCACCATGTTGTTTTTCAGCTCACTGGGCTTCAAGGTGCTGGAGAACGCCATCTCGGTCATTTTTCTGCACCGCGTTGCGGAACGCGGTCGTCACTGGATCTTTTCCCTGCTGCTGCCTTTCGGCTATATCATTTTCATCAGTGCTGCGGTGTTGGCGGGCACATTCGTACTCGCCGACCTGACGAGCATAGGCGCATTGCAACTGGTGCTCCTCGGACACAGTTGGCCGTTAATTGGCATTTCGCGTTTCATGATTTACGTGGCCGGTGTCATCGGCGAAATCCTGCTTATCTCCGCAATCTATTACTTCATGCCGGTGGGCAGGCTGCCGGCGCTGCACGCATTGATTGGCGGCGCCACGGCGGGCCTGCTATGGGAGGTCATCCGCCATGCGCTGGGATGGTATTTCGGCACGCTATCGCAAGTGAGTGTGGTGTACGGCTCGCTTACCACGGCCATCATCGTGCTGCTTAGCATGGAAGTAGCTGCAACGCTGCTGTTGCTGGGGGCGCAAGTAATTGCAGAATACGAACGCATCGACATCGGTCATGTGGCGAAAGCGCCGGAGCCGATGCACACTGACGCCCGCTGAATTTGTCGCGTGGCGACCGCAGTTGTAATCCACTTGAACGGCGTTGGTCACTCCCATCCGCTGTGGATTAAAACCCGTTATTAACGTTTCCAACACATCCCCATCACTCGCGCCGTGATGACCCCGGCCCGGGTCATAAACAAGGCTGCGTTTATCCGGAATCAAGACCGAGTTGGGTGAATGTACGCTGCCGCACATTCACCCAACTCATCTACTGATAGCCTGTACCGCTGGTCTATCTGCGTCAAGCATGAGCGAGAGGCGCCCATGCAAACAAGGCTGCGACAGGCGTCTATTACACGTATTTTCCAATAGGAATCTCTTATGAACATCCCAACCCTATGCCGTCCGTTGCTGGTGCTTGCCAGCTTTCTGGTGTTGACATTCAGCGGCTGGGCCGCGGCGGAGCCACCCTCACGCGTGGCGCGTCTAAGCACGATCAGCGGCTCGGTGAGTTTCTCGCCGGCGGGCCAGCCTGATTGGGTGTGGGCGAAGGTCAACCGGCCGCTGACCACCGGTGACCGCCTGTGGACCGACGCCAATTCGCGCGCCGAGTTGCAGATTGGCGGCGCGGCGATCCGCCTTGGCGCGTTCACGAGTGTGACCCTGCTCAATCTCAACGACCGTATCGCACAGATTCAGCTTTCACAAGGCACATTGAAAGTGCGGGTACGCCGCCTGGGGCAAAACCAGGCGTTCGAAGTCAATACGCCGAATCTTGCCTTTACTCTGCGCCGCGCCGGCGAGTATCGCATTGATGTGGACCCGAATGGTGATGCGACGGCGGTCATGGTACAAAGCGGACAAGCCGAAGTGTATGGCGAAGGCGCTTCCTATGCAGTCAGTCCGCAGCAAGGGTATCGCTTCTACGGCACCGGCCTGTCCGACTATGAGCGGTTGGCGGCACGGCGCGACTACGACCTGGATCGCTGGGCGCGCGAACGCGATCGCCGCA
>VFLF01000824.1 GCA_009885185.1 Nitrosomonadales bacterium
AGGCGCCGCTGTTCTGCGCGCGCATGGGGTTGGCGGCGGCGCGGCTCATGTAGAACGCGCCGTCGAGATGCACCGCGAGCACTGATTCGGTTTCCACCTGGGCCTCGGCCGAAAAGATCATCCAGTGCGCGCTCGATACATTTGGCCGTATCGACGCCGTGGTCAACAACGCCGGCATTCTGCGTGACCGTATTTTTCACAAAATGTCCGAGGACGACTGGCGCTCGGTGCTGTCGGTGCATCTGGATGGCGCGTTTTACATGAGCCGCGCCGCCGCCAACCCCATGCGCGCGCAAAACAGTGGCGCGTTTGTGCATATGACCTCCACCTCCGGCCTGATCGGCAACTTCGGCCAGGCGAATTACAGCGCCGCCAAACTCGGCATCGCCGCACTGTCCAAAAGCATCGCCCTCGATCTGGGCCGCCACAAAGTCCGCTCCAACTGCATCGCGCCGTTCGCGTGGAGCCGCATGACCAGCTCCATTCCGACCAACACCCCCGAAGAAAAAGAGCGTGCCGGGCAACTGCAAAAAATGGAAGCCCGCAAAGTAGCACCCATGGCGGTGTTTCTGGTCAGCGACGCAGCCGCCGAAGTCACCGGCCAGATATTCGGCGTGCGCGCCAACGAGATCATGCTCTTCAGCCAGCCACGCCCGATACGCTCGGTGCATCACACACCCGAGTGGACGCCCGAAGCGATAGCGAAAGTGGCGCTGCCGGCGATGCAGAAGCAGTTTTATCCGCTGGAGCGCTCGCCGGATGTGGTTTCTTGGGATCCGATTTGAGATACCGCAGATTAGTAGTAGCGCTTTAGCCTGCATCGTTCACACACCAGTTCCATACCAATTTGAACTATTACAAAGGAAAAAAAATATGGCTAAGCCTGGCGCAAAAGCAGCATTCGCGAAATATGGAGTCACTCTTCGATACCCACAATCGTCCGTATCGGGTTGGACTCCCAGTGGCGCATTGGTCGTGAGTCTTTGGGCTCATCATTACCAAAAAAGTACCCCCGGAACGATGGAGTTTTCGGGATTGGCAAGCCGATGGTCGGGACTAGGAAACACCGAGTTTCGGGCCAATGTTGCCAAGGCACATTTGGAGAGGCTACTGGTTCAGTTGGTCATTATTAAGACGAATAAGATCTCCAAGGTGGAGGCAGGAGAAGATGCAAGCAAAATCGATGACAAGGAATACTTCCCTCGTGAGGATTTAGTCGGTGAAGTCATCGACTTTGACGGTGATCAGTATCTTTTTCGATTTGGAAAAATTGAGTCGTAGGCCAACATGCAGATCACCCAAATAGAAGCCCAGGTCGAATACATCAAACCCCCGCGTGAAGCCGATGCCTACGCCGGTGCGGAAAGCCTGACCTATGTGCGCTGCAAAGTAACAACGGCGGAGGGCATCACCGGCGAGGGCGTCACGGGCCGCTTTCTCGCCGATCAGGTGGCGCATTTGTTGAACGGCGGCATTGCGGCCACGCTCAAAGGCGCGAACGCTTTGGATATCGAAGCGATCACCGCGCAGCTCGGCAAAAAATTCAATCCCCGCCAGTCGACCGGCTTGTTTGTATCCGCGATGTCCGCGCTGGATTTGGCGTTGTGGGATATCAAGGGCAAGGCGCTGGGCCAGCCGGTGGCGCGGCTAATCGGCGGTGCGCGCAACTCGGTGCCGGCTTATGCGACGGTGGGCTTGCCTGCGTACTCCGAGGCGGAACTTGTGGCCGCCTGCGTCAAGGCGCTGGCCGACGGATACCTCGGCGCAAAAATTCTGGTCGGCGCGGGGCGCGGCATTGCGGAAGACGCGCAGCGCATCCGCGCCGTGCGCGCGGCCATCGGTAACGCGCCGTTGATGCTCGACGCCAATTGCGCGTTCACGGTGGCCGAGGCCAAGCGGCTCGCTACGCTGGTGGCCGATTGCGATATCGCATTTTTCGAGGAGCCATTGCGCGGCAACGATATTCCGTCGCTGGCCGAGCTGCGCCGCGCCACCCACATTCCGCTGGCGTCCGGGCAGATGATTCAATCGGTGACATGGTTTCGAGATGTGCTGGCCGCTGGCGCGCTGGATATTCTGCAACCGAATGCGGCGTTCTGCGGCGGCATTACGGCAATGCTGCGCGTGCTTGCGCTGGCCGAGGCGCATGGCGTGCCGGTCACCGGGGCAGGCGGTTTTGAGTCGGCGAATCTGCCGGTGATGGCGGGCCACGTGCATGGCGGCATGCTGGAGGTGCATGGCGCGCATGTGGCGTTGAAGGCGCGGTTTGCTACGCATGCCGAGTTCAAGGACGGCAAACTGCATGTGCCGGAGGCGCCGGGGCTGGGGTTTTCGTTGAAAGCGTAATGTATTGTAACTATTTGTTTTCAAATAATATTTTGTTTTCCCGCTTGACGCGCCAAACCAACGTCGTCGTTCCCGCGCAGGCGGGAACCCAAAACACTGCTGCGATTCGCAACGGTTGTTGCCCCCCTCCCATCCTCCCCCCGCAAGCGGAGGGAGGCAGTCACCACAACAAGGCAAGTAAGTCTCGCTTCGCGCGCACGCCGGCTTACATATTGAACGCCCGACGCAACGACACGGCCAGTCGTGTTAATTTCCACCTTCCCTAAAAATCACCAGGAACCATCATGGCCGATAACCGCCGTTTCAAACTCATCCCCGTTGATAACCTCACCGCCGATCAGAAAGGCGTCTACGACGCGATCAAGGCCGGGCCGCGCTCCAAGATCGGCAACTCCAGTGCGACCACGCCGGGGCCGCTGGGCGGGCCGTTTAATGTGATGCTGCGCAGCCCTGCCATCGGCAATTTGGTGCAGGCGCTAGGTGGCGAAATCCGTTTCAAGAGTTCGATCCCCACCAAGCTGAACGAGCTGGCGATCATGGTGACGGCGCGCTACTGGACGGCGAATT
The DNA here is from genome assembly GCA_009885185.1 of Nitrosomonadales bacterium. Next base: position 2,914 of record VFLF01000824.1, read on the forward strand.
ACGAGTGGTATGCGCATTGCAAGCTGGCGTTGCAGGCCGGGCTGGATCCGGAGATCGCCAAGGATGTCGCGGAGAATCGCCGCTCGCCGAAAATGGATGCCGACGAAGCCATCGTGTATGACTTCTCGCGCGAGCTGCACGAAACCAAGGGTGTCAGCGACGCCAATTACAAGCGCGCGCTGGATCGCTTCGGCGAGCAGGGCGTGTTCGATCTGATCGCGGTCAACGGCTATTACTCGCTGGTGTCGATGATTCTGAATGTGGATAAAACGCCGCTGCCCGATGGCGTGCCGATGCCGTTGAAGTAACAAACTTCGGCGCGATGCGTTCCGCTGATTGTGGATGACGCGCCCCTCACCCTAACCCGGCCCCTCGCTTCGCTCTCCCCGTGAACGGGGCGAGGGGATTGTTTTGCTTGGTGTGCTAACGACGAGAGATTACATGCAACATAAATTGCTCACTATGCTTACTCTGGCCGCCACTACGATCACCACGCCGCTGATGGCGCAGGATTTTCCGCGCAAGCCCATTCGCTTCATCATCCCCACGGCGGCGGGCGGCGGCTCGGATCAGATCGTGCGCTTTCTCGGCAATCGCTACACCGCGGTGTGGGGCCAGCAGATCGTCGCCGATAACCGGCCGGGCGCCGGCATGACCATCGGCATCGACATCGCGGCCAAGGCCGCGCCCGACGGCCACACGCTGTGCCTGGTGAATCCGTCGCACGCGATCAACGCCACGCTGATGAAATCGCTGCCTTATGATCCGATCAAGGATTTGATTCCGCTTTCCGTGGTGGCCACGCAAGCGTTCGGCTTGGTGATCCCCAATTCGCTGCCGGCGAAAAGCGTGAAGGAGTTGATCGCGCTGATCAAATCGAAGCCGGGTGAACTTTCATTCGGCTCGTCGGGGCCGGGCTCGGCCTCGCATCTGGCGGGCGAAATGTTCCTCGGCATGTCGGGCACGCAGATGACGCACATCGCCTACAAAGGCACGGGGCCGGTGCTGGTCGATCTGGTTCCCGGTCGCGTGCACATGTACATCAACCCGATGCTCGCGATCATCAATCAGGTGAACAGCGGACAGATCCGTCTGCTCGCGGTGACCACGCCCAAGCGCGTGGCGTCGCTGCCCAACGTGCCCACGGTGGCGGAAGCCGGCGTGCCGGGCTACGAAGCCAGCTCGTGGTACATGATACTGGCGCCGGCAAAAACACCCGCGCCCATCGTCAACAAAATACACGCCGAGACCGTCAACGCGCTCAAGCAAAAAGACATGCTCGCCATGCTGGATAAAGGCGGCACCGATCCGGTGGGCAGCCCGCCGGCGGAAGCGATGGAATTTCTCAAAGCCGAAATCGCGCGCTGGGGCAAGGTGATACGCGACGCGAAAGTGCAGCAGCAGTAGTCTGGAATCGGCCCTCGAAACGAAACGCGTCAGTCCGCGCGCAGATTGGCGGCCTTCACCACCACGCCCCACTTCTTGATTTCGGCGGCGAGGGTCTTGCGGAAATCATCCGGCGTGCCGGTTTCGATATCAAACCCCAGGCGCGCCAGTTGCGTCTGCACGCCTTTGTCGGCCACGGCGGCGAGCAGCTCTTTGTGCAGGCGCGCGACGATGGGTTTGGGTGTGCCTGCGGGCACCATCGCCGAGTACCAGCCGTTGGCGGCATAGCCCGCGACGCCGGATTCCGCGATGGTGGGAAGCTCCGGCGCGGCAGGTGCGCGTTTTTCACCGGTAACCGCCAGCGCGCGCAGCTTGCCGGATTGGGTTTGCGCCAGCACCGAGGGCATGGTGGCAAAGCCGATTTTGGTTTCACCACTGAGCAAACTCGCCACCGCCGGGCCGCCGCCCTTATACGGCACATGCACGATGTCGGTCGTGGTCATGTGCTTGAACAACTCGCCCGACAGATGCGCCGAACTGCCGCTGCCCGACGAAGCGTAGTTAAACGTGCCGGGCGATTTTTTGGTCAGCGCGATCAACTCCTGCACGCTCTTCGCGGCCACCGACGGATGCGTGACCAGTACGTTCGGCGCCCACGCCAGCAGGGTCACGGGGTCAAAGTCCTTGACGATATCGTAGCCGGGCTTGCGATACAGTGTGACGTTCACCGCGTGCGCAAGGTTGCCCATCAGCAGCGTGTAGCCGTCGGGCGCGGCACGCGCGGCAATTTCCGCGCCGATGTTTGCACCCGCGCCGGGGCGGTTGTCGATCACCACGCTCTGCCCGATGCTTTTAGCCACTTGCTGGCCGACGATGCGCCCCAGCGTATCGGTGCCGCCGCCCGGTGGAAACGGCACCACAAAGCGTACGGGTTTATTGGGGTAATCCTGTGCGGCGGCAAATGCGCCGACGGCAGCGAGCATCATCAGTGCCGTGACGCCGAGCTTTGTTCCGTGGTTCATAAATCCTCCCGTGAATGTGCCGTGCCCACGCGCATTATGGCGCTGCGCGCGCGCTGGCGGCAACCGGATTCGCTGTGCATTTGAGCCGTGTCACGCAACGCGCTACGATGACAAACAACCCCCGTTCGCCCTGAGTAGCCTGTCGAAGGGCAGCATGGCTTCGACAAGCTCAGCCCGAACGGTGTAATGAAATAGGGAAAGATCAACAAACACCAAAAGCGAGACAACCTCATGGCCAAAGTAACCACCCAACTACGCAAGCTCATCAACGGCAACGAACTGGTGATCCAGCCCGGCATCTTCGACGGCTACAGCGCGCGCATGGTGCAGCAGGCGGGATTCCCGTCCGGCTTCATCTCCGGCGCAGGCATCGCCGAGGCGCAGTTGGGCCAGCCCGACATCGGCCTGATGGGCTTTGAACTGAATCTGAACGCGGTGCGCATGTTGGCCGCGTGCGTGGAGATTCCGCTGCTGGCGGATGCGGATACGGGCTACGGCAACGCGATCAATGTATTTCATCTCACGCGCGCGTTCGAGCAAGCGGGCCTTGCCGGCGTGATGATCGAGGATCAGACGTGGCCCAAGCGCTGCGGGCACATGGCGGGCAAATCGGTGATCGCGGCCGAAGAGATGGTGGAAAAAATCCACGCGGCGGTGGAAGCGCGGCGCGACGCAGATTTTGTCATCAAGTCGCGCACCGACTCGCTGGCCACGCACGGCATCGATGAAGTGGTGCGGCGCTTGAATCTCTACTCGGAAGCAGGCGCGGATTTGCTGTTCGCCGACGCCCTGCTCTCCGAGCAGGACATCCGCACCGTCATCAAAAACGTGTCGAAGCCGCTGTGCATCAACATGGGCTTCGGCATCCGCAAGCGCGCCACCACGCCGCTGATTTCACCCGCGCGCCTCGCCGAACTCGGCGTGCGCGTGGTGATTTACCCGCGCCTGCTCACCGCCTGTGCGATCAAGGGTATGCAAAACGGGCTGGACGCGCTGCAACAGGCGATACACAGCAAGGAGCCTATTGAACGCCCCGAACTGCTGGTGAGTTTCGAGGAACTCAACAGCGTGGTGGGGTTTGAGGAATTCAAATCACTAGAGGGAAAACTGGCGCGGCGGTAGTCAAGTTTGTCACACTAGCGCCGAGGGCGCTTGCGCGCCGCGCGCTGCTCGACTTCATACTCCTTGATCGCTTCGTGCGCGGTAGCGAACGCACTCAGACTGGCATACACGCCGGCGTAGACGTAGACATGCAGCAGAATTTCGCCGATCTCGCGTTTGGTCCAACCGGTGCGTAAACAGGTTTTGACATGCAGCTTCACCGCGCCCGCCTGTGACTGCGCGGCGGTGGAGGCAAGTGACAGCGCCGCACGAGTTTTGTGATTCAGCCCAGGC
>VFLF01000221.1 GCA_009885185.1 Nitrosomonadales bacterium
GCGCGGGCGAGTTTGCCGCGCTGATCGGGCCATCCGGCTCGGGCAAAAGCACGTTGCTGAATATACTGGGGCTGCTGGAACGCGGATCGGGCGGCGTCTACCGGCTGGCAGGCCAAGATGTCACCACGCTCGACGACGACGCGCGCACGCGTGCGCGGCACGCCACGCTGGGATTTATTTTTCAGTTTCATCATTTGCTGCCGGCGTTCAACGCGCTTGAAAATGTGCTGCTGCCGGCGCTCATCGGCGGCGATGCACAGGAGAAAACATCGCGTGAGCGCGCCGCCTGGCTGCTCGACGCCGTGGGCCTGAAAGATGCGCACCGCAAAAAGCCGGCGGAACTCTCCGGCGGCATGCAGCAGCGTGTTGCCATCGCCCGCGCGCTGGTGCGATCGCCGCAACTGGTGTTGGCGGACGAGCCCACCGGCAATCTGGACACGCACAGCAGCGACAGCATTTTTGAACTGATGCGGCAATTTAATCGCGAGCAGGGCACCGCGTTTCTGGTGGTGACGCACGATTCGCGGCTGGCGGCGCGGTGCGACCGGATTATTGAGTTGGTGGATGGACAGATAGCCGATGACCGTATTAACACAGTAGAAAAATAGTGTTTTAAAACAATTGGTTATTTAACCCTTGGCGTGGCATCAGCACAGGACTTCGCCGCCTCCGGCAAATCCGCATTGGTTACTCTGTATGCCGCATTACGGCCGGCCAGACGGCCCGAGGTAAAACCCCAGCCCAGGTGATGGCCATGGCCCAACAACAGCAAGCCGCCCTGGCCCGCGCTGCCTGCTGCCAGCAGGCCGGGAATAGGCTGGTTGTTTGCGTCCAACACTTCAAGCTTCGTGTTGATCGCCAACCCGCCATCCGTGAAGCCCATCAGGTTCATGATCGGCCCCAGCGCGTGGTAAGGCCCTGCGCCGATCGCGGGGCGGCTGCTGCCTGATTTTCCGGCGACGTCGCGGTTATAGGTTTCAACGGTGGTAGTCAGCGCGTCTGCGGGCATGCCCAGAGCGGCAGCCAACGCAGGCAGCGAATCGGCGCATTTGTAAACATCGGGCCGGTTGCGGCGGTAGTCGTTCAAGTAGGTAAACGCCACGCCGGGTGCCGTCGAAATGTAATAGGGCCACTGCGAGAATTTGCGCGCGACGGCGTCATCCATGATGGCCCAGGCGCATTGACCGGGCTGATCCAGCAGCGCCATATCGGGCTTATCCAGCTCGTCCACAAAGCGCTGGCCGGATTGGTTCACGAAGATCGCGCCTTCGTTGAACATCTTGGTTTCGGGCACCAGAAAGGTGGTGACGTAGCCAAGCACCACGGGCCGCAACAGCCATTGCGGCAGATTCTTCAATGCCCACACAATCGATTTGGTCACTATGGGCCAAGGCGGAATGCGTTGCACCAGCGGCCGTTGCACGGGCGCCGGAAAGCGCAAACTGTAAAAGCTCAAATGGCCGTTCAGCACGCGCGCACCGATCTCGGTGGCCATCCGCTGGCCATCGCCGGTGCTGGTGGGGTTAATGGGGCTGATCCGCGCGGCCTGTTCGGAAATGTACTGCGCTTTCATTTCAGGATTGGCGCTGTAGTCGCCGCTGGCCAACACCACGGCGCCGCGTGTCAGATACTGAGTCAGCGCGCCGTCTGCACCCGCACATTCCACGCCAGTGACGCGATTGCCTTCGCGTACAAAGCGCTGCGCCCGCGCGTTGACGCGAATATCGACGCCGATTTTTCGTGCGCGCCGCTCCAGATGGTAAATATAGGCCCGCGAATTCGGCACGATGTTGTGCATGCGCGGCTTGCGGTGCGGCAGCTCCGGCATGGGCCCGAAAAACACCACGCCTTTTTCCATCAGCCAGCGGATGGTGTCGGGGCTGTTATCCGCGAGCAGGCGGCGCAGTTCTTCAATTTCGGTTGGCGCAGGCACGCCATTGGCAAAGCGCGGGTCGTGGCCCACAAAGCGGCCCATGTCTTCCGAGTGATGTGCAGGCGAATCCTGTATGCCCGCCGTCAGTTGATGCGGTGTGTTGGTTGCAGTGATCGACCCTACCGACCAAGCCGTGGTGCCGCCGACTTTGGGATTCTTTTCGAGCAGGATCACACTGCGGCCCAGCGAGCGGGCTTCAATCGCAGCGGCCAAACCTGTGCCACCTCCGCCGACCACGACAACATCTGCGAGTTCTTGATGGGTGTTCATTTTTGATCGTTCTCTTCAGACGAGAATTATGTGAACTGTCTACATGCGCAAGGCATCGAGAAAGTTTTATACCCATCGCGTCGTTCCCGCGAAGGCGGGAACCCATGACGCAGCGGCATCTCAATCACCCTGTGGATTCCCGCCTGCGCGGGAATGACGGGTTTGACTTCTCATGCTACGCCAAACACGCAGCAGAAATTACGTTTGGGGGTGAAGGAGCCGCTAGCGTGACATCACTGCGGCTTAACCCCCGATTCCTTAACCACCTTGGCCCAGCGTGGCACTTCGGTCTTGAGCAAAGCCGCGAGATCTTCCGGAGAATTCGCTATGACATACATACCCTGCGATAACAGCTTTTCTTTTGCATCCGGCGTGTTCAGCGCGCTGGCAGCGTCGGCATTGAGCTTGTTGATTACCGCACGTGGGGTGGCTGCGGGCGTAAAAAGGCCGAACCAGGTATTCACCACGTATTCCGGCAAGCCCGATTCCGCCACGGTGGGAATTTCTGGCGCGCTCGAAACACGCTTGGCGCTGGTGACCGCGAGCGGACGCAGCTTGCCGCTTTGCGCCATCGGCAACACCGTTGCCAGGTTGGAAAACACCATCGAAATCTGCCCGCCCATGGCGTCCACGATGGCGGGCCCTTCGCCCTTGTACGGCACAAACAGCATGTCCACCTTGGCCATCAGGTTAAACAACACGCCGGACAAATGCGGCGTGCCGCCTGAGGCGCCGCCATACGAAAGCTGCCCCGGGCGTGCCTTGGCGAGCGCGATCAAATCCTTGATCGATTTCACCGGCAGCGATGGGTGTATGGCAATCAGCGTGGGTGTATCGATAATGTGTATCACCGGCGCCAAATCACGCGCCGTATCGTAATTGAGCTTGCCATACATCGCCGGCACGACGGCCATCACCGTTTGCGAGCCCACCAGCAGCGTGTAACCATCCGGCGCGGATTTCGCCACCAGCTCCGTGCCAATGATGCCGCTGGCGCCAGGACGATTGTCGACCACGAAAGTTTGTCCGGTGCGCTCGGTGAGTTTTTGCGCGAGCACGCGCGCCGCAATATCGGTGCCGCCGCCGGGGGCGAACGGCACCACGATGCGCACCTGCTTGGATGGATAGGTTTGCGCCGCGACGGTACCGCCAAGGCACGCCAGCGCCAACACCAGCCATCGCACGTTTGTTGAATTTAGTTGTTTCACCGGCATCTCCTCAAACTGTTGATTAGCGGTTGATTCGCCAAAGGGCGACGCCGTTGTATGGTTGAAGCGCTGATTTTACAAGCCATCTATTCGTTGGTGTCGAAATGCATTGATGGGATATCAGTAAATCGTTTAAAAACATATGCTTATTGACGGTGATCGGGCAACTCGTAATACTGCTGACCATCCCATCCAGCGAACCTATCAGGCATAAACACCCATGAGCCATCTGGCAGAGACCCTGGCGGACTTTACGTCACAGACCACGTTTGACACCATTCCTGCGGCCAGCCGGGAACGCGTCAAGTATTTCATTCTGGATGGCATCGGCGTTGCGCTGGCGGCTACCCGTCACGATTTTGCGCGCTCGGTTTACACCGGGCTGACTACGCTGGCGGCGGGCGACGCCGAGGTGATCGGCATGCCTGCGCGCCTGCAGATGCGGGATGCCGTAATGATGAACGGCACATTGATCCACGGGCTTGATTACGATGATACGTACATGCCCGGCAACATGCATTTCACATCGTTCAGCCTGCCGTGTGCACTGGGCGTTGCGGCATGGCGGCGGATGTGCGGGCGCGACATGCTCACGGCGTGCACGCTGGCGATGGAGATTTCCGCGCGTCTCGGCGCGGTGGCGCAGGGCGCGCTGATCGCCATGGGCTTTCAACCCAGTGGCACGCTGGGCGCGTTTGCCTGCGCGCTGGCTGCCGGCAAGTTGCTGGGGCTGGATCGGGAGCAACTGATCAACGCGCAAGGTGTTGCCTTGTCGATGGCCGCTGGCAGCATGCAGTTTGCGCAGGATCAGCGCGGGCCGGGCACCAAGCGCATTCAGCCGGGCTGGGCCGCGGTGTCGGGCATAACTGCGGCGACGCTGGCGCAAGCCGGGTTTCTTGGGCCGTATGAAGCTTATGAAGGCGCCTTCGGGTTTTTTCCGCTTTACATGGGAGCGCGCGTTGATGCCTGCGACTACACCCTGGCAACCCGCGACTTGGGCAGCGTGTGGGAGGTGGACCGCAACGCGATCAAGCCGTATCCCGCCTGCCATTTTTCACATGCGTTCGCCGACGCCGCCCACATCATTCGCGAGAAGCACGCGCTGCAGGTTGATGATGTGGTGCGTATCGTTGCCCGTGTGCCGGAAAAAATTGTCGGCATCGTATGCGAGCCGCAGGTCAACAAGCGGCATCCCGACAGCAGTCACGGCGCTGCATTCAGTCTGCCGTACGCGATAGCCAGCGCATTCGTTCGTGGCCGCTATGGGCTGGCCGAGATGGAGGCAGAGGCATACCGCGACAGGGGCGTTCTCGCGCTGGCTGCCAAAGTGGAATACGAAATTGCGCCGGAATGGCGCATACATGCCGCCAACCCCGGTGAGGTCACCGTGCACACTCGTACCGGGCAGGTGTACACCCATCGCGAGGAAATTAACCGTGGCGCGCCAGGGCGGCCCTTAAGCCAGCAGGAGATCACGGCAAAGTACTTCGCCAATGCGTTAACCGCCATTCCGCAGCCGCAGGCCGAGCGAATTTTGAACAGCGTGATGGCGCTGGATACGATCGGGGACGCAAAGGTTTTTGCAGCAACGCTTTCGGCGTGAGCCGTGGCTGGTGGCGCGCTCAGAGCGGATTGTTGAACTGGCAGATTGCCCGTGGCCGTATAGAGGCTGTAGAAGCTTGACTCCGCCACCGCGCTTGGCCGGTTAGCAGACGGCCGCCGAACTGATAGACAACATTCTGCCGCGCGTGCCCATGCGCCAGTGGGTGCTGTCGTTCCCGATACCGCTACGCAGCCTGTTCGCGGTGCATCCTGAACTGCTGACGCCAGCGCTCAAGATCATCCATCGCGCCATCAATACCTTCCTCATCCAGCAAACCAGGGTCAACCGCACCGAAGCCAACACAGGCGCCGTCACCCTCATCCAGCGCTTTGGCAGCGCGGCGAATCTAAAGATGCAGCCATAATACCCCCGGTGTACAAGTGATTGATTGCATTAGAACAGGCTCGTTTGTTGGTCCGACGTATCCCCATCGAGAATCAGTCTTCCGGTAGCCCTCAGGTGCGCGAGGATACCAGCGACCGGTTCGCTGTCCAAATCAATACGTTTGATTTCCAGCGGCGCATACGGTGCAGCTTGCTCCACTTTCAGTAGCTTAGCATTGATGAGCCGCATAATCGTTGTGTCACTGACGCTACTATACCGCTGGGCTTGCGCCAGGTTGAGTATGTCGGGATCAAGTTCGGCGACCACGGGTGCGGCGATGTCGTATTTGCGCCGGACCGTCGCGACGCGATCTTGATTCCAGCGATTGCCCTTTCCGGTGCGCCGTCCCAGCTTGCTCAGCACCCGCGCGATCTGGTCGTCGCGATAGCGTCGAGCCATCGTGGTGATGAGTTCGACGTCTTGCAGCGCCGTCTTGTGTGCAATGGCCCCTGACAGGGGCTTGGGCATACTGAATGCTGTGTGACAGCCCCCGTGCCAGTGGATGATCATGTTGAGTTGATGATTATCGACA
>VFLF01000762.1 GCA_009885185.1 Nitrosomonadales bacterium
CCTGGTGTCCCCATCAAGAGCGTATATCCATCCGGCGCCACGCGAGCCGCAATTTCGCTACCAAGACTGCTCGCCGCACCTGGCCGATTGTCAATTACGATTTGCTGGCCTAAACCTTCGGCCATCTTTTGCCCGACTACACGCGCAATGACATCGGTCGACCCGCCCGCGGCGAACGGCACGATGATCCGTATAGGTTTGATCGGATAGGCTTGCGCCCCCACGAGTTTCGCCGATAGCGCACCATAAATTGCCGTTAATATGATTGCTAGACCATGCCGCATTTCTAGGCGCTTTGGGTAACAACCAAGAGAACGTTCGAGGAACTCTGAACGCATGTCAGCTCCCACCATTGAGAAGCAAATAAAACTTGCTTGGACTAGGGTTTCGGACCGCCCAAAAAAAGTTGAATGCTGTCATACGCTGAAGAGTTATTTTTTATACCGAAGAATGAAGCTTCAATCAAAGCTCGGACAGCGGCCTAGTGACTACACGAATCTTGCATCAAAACTAACGCGCATTAATGTTGAATCGCTGATCGTCATCTGCCGCCATCTGGTTGACCAAATTGATCTCCCACGCGAGATACTCTTTCATCGCTTCTTCGACGTTCTCTGCCTGCTCTCTCGCCTTGAGACGTATATCGTCAGGAATAGTCGCCATTCGGGTCGCGCCCTGCTCCAAAGGGTAACCCGCATTTCGCCATGCTGAGTTCCCTCCTTCCAATGCAAGAATCGCGCGACTGCTGGTTTTACTCAACTCCGCGACCGCGAGCTTTGCCAGTATGCCGTCTGACGATGTAATAACAATATCCGTCTCCGGCAATTCGGCAATTATCTCGTTAAGCCGAGAGCGAATACCGTAATACGCACCTGGCACGTGCCCCGCGATATAGTCTCGGCTCCAATCAATATCAACCACGCTCACGCTATTCTCCCGCAGCCGCCGGTGAAGCGATAGCGCATCCATAGTTGATATGATTTCATTCCCGTACCCCAAAATGCGCGGGAACCACGGGCCTGTTTGCTGCTCCTTGTGTCTCATATCCAGCGTCAACGTAGCCACGTCCCACCCCATCTGCTTCATCCAGTGCGCTGTCATTACCGCACGAACACCGTCATCATCCACCAATACGACCCGCGCCCCCCAAGTGACCGCGTGTCGGTCTGTTTCCTGTACGAGCTGGCCACCGGGTACGTTTTTCATACCGGGATTGTGGCCAGCAAGGTATTCCTCAGGCGTGCGAACGTCAAATACATAGAGCGTACGGGTTTCAGAATCCAACTGCCACTGCGCCAGAATGTCCTCGTCGATTCGTGGGATATTGAATTTTTCTGCGACCCGCTGCGCGGCCTTTCGAGCCGCCATATGCCCCTTGTTAGAAACAGCAGGTGGCCGCGCGACCGAGCCTTTCAATATCTGAAAACCAGACAAATGCCATTCCTGGGTGCCGTTCCTTAACGATACGACCTTGTTGGTTACTCCGGCATTGATCAATGATTGTGCACCAATGATGCTGCGGGTCCGACCGCCACAGTTGACGACCACCGTCGTCGCTGGCGAAGCCACTAGATCGGCAAATCGATAGACAAGTTCTGCCCCTGGCACACTTACCGCTGTAGGAATGCTATTGCCGTGAAATTCCTCAAAGGAACGGCTGTCAAACAATGCAATGTCTGCCTTAGAATCAATCCAATCCTTGAGTTGCCCCACTGTTATCCAAGGAGTGCCCAAGGTATGTTCAATTACCTCGGCAAAAGCCTTGCTGGGCACATGGACCCCGCTATAGATACGAAACCCTGCAGCCTCCCATGCGGCAATACCCCCTGACAGCACAGAAACGTCGGTATAGCCTAAGGATTTCATGCGTTCAGCGGCACGCTGCGCCAATCCCTCACCGTCATCGCACCAAACCACACGCGATGAACGGCGTGGCACGCCAGCATCAATCAATATTTCAAGTCGGCTGAGCGGAATGCACGATGCCATCAACAAATGGCGGTACGAGAAAGGCACCTCCTCTCGTGCATCTAATAATGCAATTTCTCTGCCGTCATGTAACGCAGCTTTTAAGCCAATCACATTGAGTAAGCGCATCTCATTCATCATAGAATATTGTCGTCACCGTAGCCCATGCTTACAAAGCCCGTATTGGGCGGGCGTACCCGGAAATCGATTACAGCTAGTTTGCTACAAATATTGCTCTGCATCTGACTTTCCCAAAAATGACAGGCCCCGATTATTAGTCTTCAGCAATTATCAGCATCACTTAGCAAGGCCCAGGTCAGTCAGCACAGCTGAAATCTTAGCCGTCTCTTCTTCTAAGAATTTTCGGCTGTTGCGACTGTTCATGAAACTATGTGTCAGGTAGTTCTTCTCAAGATAGGCTTTCCACTCTTCAGTAGCCACCATACTGGCTAGCGCTTCTTCCCAAAATGCCACCTGTGCTGCCGGCATTCCTCGGGGTCCAATTACACCCCGCCAATTATCGAATACCATGTTCACGCCCTGCTCTTTCCAAGTCGGGATAGCAGCAAGTTCACCGCGCAACCGCTCCGGTGAACTTGTTGCAATAACACGAATACGGCCGGCTTTTAGATGTGGCAATACGTTAAGCGCCGTTGCCGCCACGACATCTACGTGACCGCCCAAGAGTGCTGTCATAGATAGTGCTGACGAATCGAAAATTACAATTTTCAGTGATTTAACATCAACACCACCAGCTAAGCGCATTGCCAAAGCAGTAGCAAGGTGATTCTGATTTCCGCGTGCCGCTGCCAATGCAATGCTTAGCGAAACAGGATCACGACGCAGTCGTTCGGTCAGATCCTTCGAATCCTTGATCGGAGAGTCGGCGCGAACGGCATGCACGACATAGTCAGTAAACAATTGCGCAATGGGAGTGACGTCTGCATAGGTCAACGAATTCGCACCCGTTACAGAGTTCGTTATCAGAGACAGCGCCGTCGGCGCAATGAAATGTCCATCTCCGGGATGACTGTTCATATAATTCCAAGCTACGGCATATCCCCCTCCCGGGCGATTGGAAACGGTAATGGAGTTCTGGACTAATTTTTTATCCAGCAGGATGCGCTGCATTGTACGTGCGGTTGCATCTGCAGCCGCACCCGCTCCAGCTCCGACAATCATTTCGATGTTTTTTTGAGGCTTCCACGATGATTGTGCAATACAAAAATGAGGAAACGAAATCAAAACTAACGTTGCGACAAACCACGTGACTGAATAGCTTCGCTTTGTCATATATCCTCCAGAACTTTTTTTAAATTACGATTTCGCAGCATCCAAGTTGTCTACTATACTGAGCATTCACCACAGTCAACTTTTTCGGGGTAATTCATGAGTGACGACGTCAAAATGTGCGGACACGGTCTTTATCTTGAAGAACTCAAGATAGGCATGCGATTTCGCACATTTAACAGAACCATTACCGAAGCGGATCTGGTGAACTTCATCAACGTGACAGGATTCACCGAAATACTTTTTACTGACACCGAGTTTCTTAAGCATGGTTCGGCCATAAAAGGCAGAGTCGTTCCCGCTTCACTGGTCTACTCGTTTAGCGAAGGTCTGTGCACACCGGTAATGCAAGGCACTGGCTTGGCTTTTTTGGAAGCTCAAATCAATGTCAAGGCGCCGACGTTCGTGAATGATACGATTCACGTTGAAGGCGAAGTCACGGAATCGCGCCGAACGTCTAAAGGGGATCGTGGGCTGGTACGAACCATGAACCAAGTCTTTAATCAACGCGGCGAGCTTGTACTGACGTATGACCCGCTGCGGATGATGAAGGGCAAGGATTACAACCCCGGTTGATACTATCAACATTAAGGTCGCACTCCGTAACGGGGTTTTAGACCTAGACTGGTCGCAAGTCGGGATTGCGCGGTTTCCACAAAGGCTGCCAGATAGGGCCGTGTTTCTCGCGGGTCAATCACATCCTCTACCGCGAAGGCTTCCGCCGAACGAAACGGAGAAGCAAGCTGTATTAGCTCGTTTTCGATTTCACGTAGGCGCAGCGTGGGATCTGCGGCGGCCGCAATTTCCCGCTTATATGCAGCCGCAGCCCCTCCTTCTATAGGGAGCGAGCCCCACTCCGCTGAGGGCCATGCTATTTTAAAATCCAGTCCATCGCGATCGCGAGTAGCCATACCTGCCATGCCATAACACCTTCTGATCACCAAAGTGATAATCGGTACGGTGGCCTGCATGCTGGCAACTGCACAGCGCATTCCCTCTCGCAATATTGATTCCGATTCCGCATCCACGCCAATTTGAACCCCTGGTACGTCAACCAGAAATATCAACGGGATGTGAAAGGTATCGCAAAGATCAATAAATCGGGTCTGTTTGCGTGCGGCTCTTACGTCCACCAAGCTGCCATGCATCGGGTTGTTCGCAACAATGCCAACTACCCTTCCGCCGATGCGTGTCAATGACGTAATCACCCCTCGCCCGAAAGTGGGTCCGATTTCAAAAACTGATCCGCGGTCCACAATCATTTCTATCAATTTGCGCATATTGAAGGCGCGCCTTCGTTCCCTGGGAACTATCGAGAGCAACTGTTCTTCGCGACGGTCGACTGGATCATCAGTGGGTACAACGGGTGGCAATTCCCACACATTTTGAGGCATGTAACTTAAAAACCGGCGAATCATTTCCAAGGCGCCAGCCTCTGTGTCTGCTGCGTTATCGATCGTACCCGCAGTATCGACCGCTATTTTTGCACCGCCCAGTTCTTCACGGTCAACCTTAACACCCAAAGCCCGCTCAACTACCGGCGGACCTGCAGCAAAAATCTGACTGGTGGAGCGTACCATTACCGACCAATGTGACAGTACTGCCCGAGCAGCAGGCCCACCTGCGGCAGTACCCATCACGGCGCAAACAACTGGCACCCGCGCAAGTAACTCTACCGAGCGCTCAAAACCCTTCAGCCCCGAGCCTGGGAAGGCGGTGTAGCCGCGACTGCTGACGCTACTCACACTTCCTCCAGCCCCATCAATGAGGTTCACCAGAGGTATACGATATTCGTATGCCAGATCCTCGATAAATCCACCCCGCCCTCCTTTTCGTCGCTCGCTCCCCGTCGCCGCCCCACCGCGCACAGTGAAATCCTCTCCACCGACCGCCACGGGCCTGCCATCAATGCGGGCTAGCCCCATGACAAACGCGGAGGGTGTGACTTTTTCAATCTTTCCGTCAACGTATTGCCCATGCCCCGCCAATTTCCCAATTTCGCGGAACGATGCCTTATCAATTAGTCCTTCGATACGCTCGCGCACCGTAAGGCGGCCCATCTTATGATGTCGGTCAATTCCCGCTGCGCCCCCCAGTTGTTCCGCCCACCTCTCGCGTCGCGCAATTTCGTCGGCTTCAGGCTTCCATGTCCCTTCACTTGCCATTAGCTTCCTCCTTGACGGTCGCCGCTTTAGCTCTCAAGAAGTTTGATCCTTCAACCCCAACAACTCCGGCTGCATGCAAAACGCCAATCGCTTTTTCATCCAGACCAGCGATGTCACGTAAAACCCGCAGTGTGTCTTGCCCAACACGCCGGCCGCTGTGGCGGACTTTCCCAGGAGACCGAGTCAATCTCGGCACCGGAGCAGCAGCAGCTATGTGACCGAGTTCTTCGTCCGGCATATCAATGATGGCACCGCGCGCCTTGTAATGCGGATCCTCGAATATATCGGGCATCGTAAAAACGCGCGTGGCAGGTACTTCCGCACTCTGCAGAATTTCCTCTATCCGCTTCGCGCTATGAATTGCCATCCATTGGTTAATAATGGCATCCAACTCGTCCCGATTGTCTCCGCGTGCAATCGCGGTTTTGAATCGCTCATCGACTATCAAATTGGCCTGTCCGATGGCGTGCATAAACCGATTAAACACCGCGCTTCCGTTAGCCGCGACATGGACCCACTGATTGTCTGCAGATTTATAAAGGTTATTCGGCGCACTGCCAGTGCTAGCCCCCATGCGATTTGGCACAATGCCTTGTTTTTCGAAGCCCGCAATATGCTGCTCCATGAGGCTAAAAGCCGACTCATAGAGAGCAGCATCCACACATTGCCCTTGCCCGGATTGGCTGCGTTCAGTCAAGGCTAACAAGGCACCAGAAAAAGCGTACAACCCAGTGATATAGTCTGTAAGTGACACTGCGACACGCGCAGGAGGACGATCTGGGTCACCAGTTAAATGCCGTAATCCACCCACGGCCTCACAAGTAATTCCATAGCCTGGGCGCTTGCTATAGGGCCCCGTCTGGCCATATCCGCTAATGCGGACCATGATGATGCGAGGATTCAGGGCACGTAAATCCTCGTAACCCAATCTCCATTTTTCCAATGTGCCGGGCTTGAAATTTTCAACTACGAAATCCGATTGAGCTGCAATTTTTCGGGCAATATCTTGCCCTTCCGGTTTGCGCAAATCGACTGCGATCAAGGACTTATTGCGAAAAATGCTCGACGCATATAACGACTTACCTTTGTACTGCGAACCGATGGATCGAATAATATCTCCCTCCATTGGTTCTACCTTAATGACCTCCGCGCCGAAATCGGCGAAGAGTCGACCGCAAAATGGACCCGCCACTGTCGACCCTAATTCCAGGACACGATATTGCGCCAATGGCCCGGAACGTTGTGAAGCATCCATGCAGTCTCCTGAACTAAAACACTGGCGTTGTTAAATAGGCGAGTCCATCAAGCGACGATTCGAACGAAGACACACTGAGTAAGTATCAGTAAAACTGTTTTTACAATGTAAATCTTGTTGCTTGGTTCATCACATAACGAGTAATGATTTCCCTTGCCGATGCAACATGTTCCATCACCGCGGCCACCGCCGCCGCCTCGTCCTTGACTTCTAAGGCTTCAAGTAGATTGAAATTTTCAGTGAGCGACTGTTTCGGACGATCACTATGGTCAGCCATCATCGCTCCCAAGAGGTGTATGCGGTCTTCAATAGTCATGAGCATCGAGATTAAACAGGTGTTATCAGTAGCGCAGGCGATCGCTTGATAGAACTGCCGCGTACACTTTCGGAACTCCGTTTTTCGCCCCTGCTTTAACTTATTGTCTGCCGTTACAAGTAAATTCCGGAGCTGCGCGAGAGTGTTCTTGTCGATACGAGGCAAAGCCTCTCTTACTGCCTCAATTTCCAATGCCTCACGGACCTTATAGACGTCCATCGCCTCCTTGAAGGTAATGGGCCTTACGGTATATCCCCACCCCCCATCGCGAACCACCAACCCCGCCTCACATAGCCGGCTCAGCGCTTCGCGTACTGGAGTTCTACTCACCTTGATCGCTGCCGCAAGTGCCTCCATACGCAGGGCCATATTAGGCTTGAACTCAAGACTGAGAATTCGTTCGCGAATGTAGTTATATGCTCGCTCCTGATAGGTGCTATCTATAATTGCATCCATATTGGATACAATTGTGAGCAAGCACTTTCATTATGTCAACAGGCTTGCAGTTTAGTGCTTGCAGTGTAGTCTTCAGCGTGAAATTACCGTCGTTCACAGTGCGTGATGAAACTGCTACTCGTTTGACGGCAATCCCCGTCTAAACTTGCAATCCCACAAGAAGACATTGGCGCCCGCTCACAACAATTGCATCCGAGTCGGAACCGGCGCAGGCTTCGCTGGCGACAGCATCGAATCAGCCGTCGAACCGGCGGAGCGCGGTTAGCATCCTAGTGAAACGCTACGGCACTCTCGACACGGTCGATAGCACTTGGCATTTCAGGCTTTCGACCCGGCGCTTATTCCACTCGTAAATTCAACGATGTGCATGCTCAATTGACAGAAAATTAGCCAATTCTTTCAGATCCCTGCGCATACTTATTCCCCGCGCTGAATCCATATCCCTTTTATTTACGGCCTGACTCCGTACTTGGGCTTAGGTCCGATTTCTGACGCAAGCCGTGGCTGCATTGCTTTGATGAAACGACACAGGTAGGGCCGGGTCTCTCGTGGATCGATCAGATCCTCCACAGCAAATGCCTCGGCGGTGAGGAAGGGCGAAGTAATTTTTTTCAGTTCAGCTTCTATTTCCGCTTCACGAGCTTTCGGGTCCGATGCATTGGCTATCTCACGCTTGTATACAGCGGACACACCGCCTTCGACAGCAATCGACCCCCATTCACCGGATGGCCAGGCCACCTTGAAGTCCAGACCATATTTGTCAATTCCCACACCACCGCCCATACCGTAGCACTTGCGCGTCACCACCGAGATAATGGGCACGGTGGCCTGGCACTTGGCATAAACCGCCCGCGCGCCCTCACGCAGAATTGCGGCCTCCTCTGACTCTTTGCCTATCATGAAGCCGGGCACGTCCATAAAGAAAATCAGCGGTATATGGAAACAGTTGCACAGATCGATAAAATGCGCCTGCTTACGCGCCGACTTCACATCGATGCGGCCACCGACCATAGGGTTGTTCGCAATGATGCCGATAGGATAGCCATTCATGCGCGCGAGTGCTGTGATCGCCGATCGCCCATAAGTGGCCTGAATTTCAAACAGCGATCCGGTATCCACCACCATCTCCAGCACTTTGCGCATATCGTATGGCTTGCGTGGGTCCCGGGGAACAATGCGGATCAGGTCATCTTCGCAGCGGTCGACCGGATCACCAGTAGGTAGAACCGGCGGCAATTGCCAGACATTGGTCGGCATGTACGACAAGAACCGCCGGATCATGGCAAAACACTCTTTTTCGGTCGCGGCAACATTATCGATAGTGCCCGCCTTGTCTACGGCCACGCGTGGCCCGCCCAACTCTTCCTTGGTGACTTTTTGACCCAGCCCGCGCTCCACGATGGGGGGGCCAGATGCGAATATCGTGCTGTTCTTGACCATCACCGACCAATGAGACATTACCGCGCGCAGAGCAGGCCCCCCTGCAGCAACGCCCACTACGGCACTGACCACCGGGACCATACCCAGCAATTCCGCTACATTTACTCCCGGATCATTGGTATGGCCGGGAAA
>VFLF01000416.1 GCA_009885185.1 Nitrosomonadales bacterium
GCAAGCGCGCGCAGCAAGCCGGCGCGGATGTGCGGCGCGGCGGCGGCGAGCGGATCAATCATGTACGAAATGCGGTTCGCAATCAGGTCGGGGTGCGCCGCGGAACTGCCTTTGTAGGGCACTTCCGTCATGCCCGAAAGCCCGCCGCCGCCTGCGCAAACAGCAGTGTCGCCAGTTGCTGCGGGCTGCCGAGCCCGGTGGTGCCGTAAGTGACCTTGCCGGTGTTGCTCTTGATGAACTTCAGCAATTCGTTCAGCGTTTTAATCTGCGACTGCCCGCTTACCGCAAACACATACGGCGTGAGATGCGTCAACGACACCGCCGTAAAATCCTTCACCGGATCAAACGGCAGGTCCGACATCAGTATCTGCACCGTCGCCATGTTGGCCGCCGCCTGCAACAGCGTGTAGCCGTCCGGCTCAGCCTTCGCCACCAGCGCGGCGCCGAGTGTATTGGATGCGCCGGGACGGTTATCGATCACCACCGGCTTGCCGAGCGATGCCCCAAGCCGCTCGCCCAGCAGGCGCGCCACGATATCGCTGGGGCCGCCGGTGGTCACGGGCACGATCAGGCGGATGCTTTTGTTGGGATAGGTGGATTGGGCCTGTGCGGCAATTGGTGAAAACGCGATGGCAGACAGTGTTGCTGCGATCAATACGAAACGCATGGGAATCCCCCTTGATTTAACCGCGACCAGCATACCGCCGAATCGGTGGAGCAACAATTCATTTGCGAATTGTTGCTATATTCAGATGCACTGGCATGGACGCCAATAGACACGAAGGCACTCTTACATAACCCTCTGCCCGTAGACCAGCAAGGAACTACCGTCATGAAGCTACCTCTGTATCAGGTTGATGCCTTTACCAGCAGCTTGTTCGGCGGCAATCCGGCAGCAGTCGTGTTGCTCGATGAATGGCTGCCGGACAACGTGCTGGCGGCCATCGCTGGCGAGAATAATTTGGCCGAGACGGCTTTCGTGATTGCTCGCGGTGAGGTCATGCCTTTGCGCTGGTTTACCGCGGCGGTGGAAGTCGATCTGTGCGGCCACGCGACGTTGGCGGCGGCCCATGTTCTTTTCAAATATGCGTTTCCGTCCGCACAACAGCTTGCATTTAGCACCCTCAGCGGGACGCTGAATGTCAAGCGCGAGGGCGAACTATTGCACCTGGATTTTCCGTCCCGTCCCGGCAAGCCGATTTCCGTGAGCGATAGCCTGATCGCGACCCTGGGCGCGCGACCGAGCGAAGCTTTGATTGC
>VFLF01000169.1 GCA_009885185.1 Nitrosomonadales bacterium
CAGAGGTTGATCGGCTGCAGACAGACGCTGAAGCCGTTAAGGATGTGGCCGAGAGTTTCCATTTCAGAATGGCAGAATGCCAGGCGCGAGCTGCGTGCCAAACAGCTTGGTAAACAGGAGATAGCTCCCGAAGCTGAACAGCGTGGACGTCAAAATATTTGCCTTCCAGCGCCCGCGGTTGAAAAATGCCATCAGACCGTTCAAATAGATACTGGTCGCCACGGCGTAGCCGAGCCGTTCAAACACCGCGAAGTAGAGCAAGGTCAGGATCACAACCGCTCCTACGACCAGGTAATGACGCCCGTCTTCAGGAGCGCCGGATTCTTCGGTAGCCTGGTCTTTTTTCCTGGCCAGCCTCATCTCCAGCATGAGCAGCCCCGCACTCAACAGTAGAAATACGCCGAGAATGCGCGGGATTGCCTTCGCCCCCAGCGGGTCGCCAATTTCCCGCGAAGGGATCTGTTCGATGGCATAAAAATAGACTGCGGCCAGCAAGACCGAGCAAATCACGATGGCCCGGTCAGCTTTCATGACACCGCACTGCGCCGTGAATTTGAACGAATCAGCTCTGCATAACGCCTTTTCATCATTTGGTCAGACCAAGCTCGAGAAGGACCGCCTTCATGGCGACATAATCCTGCTCCAGGTCTTTCTTGAACTGTTCACCTGTAGAGAAGTCATTGCTCCAGAAGTTTTTCTCCAGGTCTTCCTTCCACTCGGGCGACTCCGTCACCGAGCGCAAAACCCCTTCCCAGGCCAAAATCTGTTCGGCTGGCATGCCTTTGGGTCCCATGATGGCGCGCCAGTTTCCCGCTACAAAATTGACGCCTTGCTCCTTCCAGGTGGGGACTTGCGAGAAGATCCCCGGCAGCCGCTGGTTCGATGCGACGCCCACCACCCGAAGTTTGCCGCTCGCGACATGGGCACTGACATTTCCGGCAGCAGTCGTGACCAGATCGATGTGCCCGCCCAACAATGTGGTGACGGCCTCGGCCGCCCCTTTGAAAGCAACCACCTTGAGGGCCTTAGCGTCACCACCAATGGCTTTCATCAACAGTCCCGCTGCAATGTGATTATGAGTGCCCAGTGCAGTAGCAAAACCGATGCTGACGGATCTGGGATCCTTCTTAAGGCGGTCAACCAGGTCCTTACCCGTTTTTATGGGCGAATCGGCATTGACCGCATACACAACATAATCATTGACCATCGAAGCGAGTGGCGTGAAGTCAGTGTAATTTTGCGCGCTGTTGCCGCTGATATGGTTGGTAAGCAACGTTGGCGTGGTCACCATCAGATAGTGACCATCACCAGGATGCTGCGACATGTAGGCGAGTTGAATATTCCCGCCGCCGCCCGGCTTGTTGACCAC
>VFLF01000183.1 GCA_009885185.1 Nitrosomonadales bacterium
AGGCCGCCGGGCCTGCCATGGCACGCATACTCACCAATGTATCCGCCGTGGTGACGGAACTCGGCGGCAGCACCTCGCATCTCGCGTCGCTCGCGCGCGAGCGTGGCATCCCCATGGTGCTGGGCGTGGCCGATGCCACCACCACTATTCCCGACGGCGCGCAGGTCGCGGTGGATGGCGTCGCCGGCATCGTGCGCTGGATGGTGTAAGAGACAAGAAAACACGCCATGCGCCCCAAACTTTATCTCACGCAACCGGTAGCGCAGAGCGCTATCGAACGCCTGCAAGAAGTCGCCGATCTCACCATCAACAAAGACGCGCTGCACATCGCCACCAAAGATGAGTTGCTGCAAGCCGCACGCGCAAACGACATTATTTTTTGCCTGCTGCACGACAAAATCGACGCCGATATCATCAATGCCAATCCAAAGTTAAAGGCGATTGCGTCGATGACCATCACCCCGGCGGACATCGACATCCCCGCCGCCACCGCGCGCAAACTACCGGTGACGGTGATCCCCGCGCCGCTGTTGAACGACGCCACCTCCGATCTGGCATGGGCGCTGATGATGTCGGTGGCACGGCGGGTTGCGGAAGGCGACCGGCTGTTGCGCAGCGGCGTTTTTCCCGGTTCGCAATCCAGCCACATGGTCGGCGGCGGCGTGTCGCGCAAAACGCTGGGGCTGATCGGCGTGGGCGGCGTGGGCACGGCGATGGCTGCGCGCGCGCGCGGATTTTCCATGCCGGTGATTTACCATGATCCGCGGCGTCTTTCCCCCGAAAAAGAAAAAGAGCTCGGCGCCACCTGGCTGCCCTTTGATGAGGTTTTCCGGCAGGCGGATTTTGTCTCGCTGCATGTGCAGCTCACGCCGCAAACTCGTCACTTGGTTGGCGCGGCGCAATTTGCGCTGATGAAACCCACGGCCTACATCATCAATTCGTCGCGCGGCCCGGTGATCGATGAACTCGCATTGGTGGATGCGCTGCAACGCAAGCGCATCGCCGGCGCGGGGCTGGATGTCTATGAACACGAGCCGCACCCGCATCCTGAGTTGCTTAAAATGAACAACGTGGTGTGCTCACCACATGTCGGCAGCGCGATTTTCGAACTGCGCGAGTCAATGGCGAACGTGGTGGTGGATAATATTTTGGCGATACTCGACGGCAGGCAGCCGCCGAACTGCTGGAATGCCGAGATTTATAAAACTTCATAAGTATATGTTTTTAAAGGACTTTCATGGCACTCGCTAAAGTAGTATTGACCGATTACGTGTGGGAATCCCTCGACGTAGAGAAAAAAACCCTCGCGGGTCTGGGTGAACTGGTCGCGCTGCAAACCAAAACACCTGCAGAATTTCTCGCGCAAGCCGCCGACTGCGTGGCGCTGCTCAACACCTACGCCGGCCCCATCACGGCGGCGGACATGGCGAAAATGCCCCAGTGCAAAATCATAGCGCGCTACGGCATCGGTGTGGACACCATTGATCTCGAAGCCGCCACCGCCGCCGGCATCATCGTCACCAACAACCCGACGTACTGTATTGAAGAAGTCGCCGAGCACACCATGGCGCTGCTGCTGTCCGCCGCGCGCAAGATCACCTTTTATGATCGTCAGGTGCGCGCCGGCAACTGGGCGGTGCCGCCGGGCAAGCCGATACAGCGTCTTGCGGGCAGCACACTGGGCCTCGTGGGCTTTGGCAACATCGCGCGTCAGGTCGCGGTGCGCGCGGCGGCATTCGGCATGAAGGTTTTGTTTGCAGACCCGTTTGTAAAGCAGGGCCAGTTTGCCGAGCCGGGCACGAAGATGGAACTGATGGACATGCTCAAGGTTGCCGATTTTGTCTCGGTGCATCCGCCGCTCACGCCGCAAACGCGCAAGAGCATCAACGACGAAGCGTTCAACGCGATGAAGCCCAACGCGATCATCATCAACTGCGCGCGCGGCCCGGTGATTGACACCGACGCGCTGGTGCGCGCGCTCGACGCCAAAAAAATCGCCGGCGCCGCGCTGGACACCACCGACCCGGAACCGCTGCCGAACCCGCATCCGCTGCGCGGGCGCGAGAACGTCATCATCAACCCGCATGCCGCGTGGTACAGCGAGCAGGCGATGGTCGGCCTGCAAGCGGGCGCGCCGGGCGAGGTGCGTCGCGTTCTCAGCGGCGAATGGCCGATCAACGTGGTGAACAAAGCGGTGAAGGGCAAGAGCCGCGCCGGTTTATAATCAACTATAGTCAATTTCAGTCATCAAGAAAGCAGGAGCACACATGAAACTTTGTCGTTACGGTAAAGATGGACACGAGAAACCCGGCATCATCGATTCGCAGGGCAAGCTGCACGATATGTCCAAAGTCGTCGCGGTGCTGGACGCGGAGACGCTGTCGCCACGCAATCTGGCGCGCATCGCCAAGATCAAGCCGGAAACGCTGCCCATCGTTACCGGCAATCCGCGCATGGGCGTGCCGTACACCGGCATTTCGAAATACGTGGCTATCGGCCTGAACTATTCCGACCACGCCGCCGAAGCCGGGATGGCGGTGCCCACCGAGCCGATTATTTTCATGAAGGCGACCACCTCCATCTGCGGCCCGGACGACGACACCATCATGCCGCGCAACGCCACTAAGCTCGATTGGGAATGCGAGCTCGCCATCGTGATCGGCACCAAAGCACAGTATGTCAGCGAGGAAGATTCACTCAATTACGTCGCCGGTTACTGCGTGGCGAACGATGTGTCCGAGCGCGCGTTTCAGTTGCAGTCGTCGCAATGGGACAAGGGCAAGGGTTGCGACACCTTCGGCCCGCTCGGCCCGTGGCTGGTCACGCCGGATGAAATCTCCGACCCGCAAAATCTCGACATGTGGCTGGATGTGAACGGCAAGCGCATGCAGTCGGGCAATACGCGAACCATGATTTTCGGCGTGCGCAAGCTCATTTCGTATTGCAGCCACTACATGACCCTGCTGCCGGGCGACGTGATCTGCACCGGTACGCCGCCGGGCGTGGGGCTGGGCGTTAAGCCCACGCCGGTGTTCCTCAACGTGGGCGATGTGGTCACGCTCGGCATTCAGGGCCTGGGACAACAGCAACAGAAGATCGTCGCCGCTGTTTGATGGCTGTGCCCGAAACCATCGCGAGTTCCGGATTCCCGCTGGGATTTCGGACGCGCAATGGCACGCAACGGGCTGGCGTTATTCTGGGTTCGGTCGGGCGTGACGTTTTCAAAGTCGAAGCGCGCCACCTGTCGGGCAGCCACCAGAAAGAAGCCGTCGTCACCGAGGGTGAACACGGCAGCGCGTGGCGTATGGTCAGCGACGAAGGCGTGCATATCAAGGGCGATGATCTGGCGCCCTTCCCTCTCGGATTTTTTAATGCGGGTTTGCAGGCCGATCTGGCGAATCGATTGCTGGCCCTGGCGCGCGCGCAAGGCGTTGCACTTGATGACATAAAAATTCACTGCCTGACCGGCTACAGCATGACCGGCGCGTTCTTTCGCGGTGATGGCGTGGGTTATGCCGAGCCCGCAAAGATCACCGTGGTCCTGCAATCTTCTGCACCGGCAAGCACCATTGCCGCGCTGGTAGCCGCTGCGGTGCAGGCGTCGCCCGCACTGGCCGCGATGCGCAACCCGGTGCAAAACACTTTTGCCATTTATGTTAACGGCCAACGGCGCGCCGTGACCACGCTGCCCGATACGGGCGGCGTTGATGCCGTGGATCCGCTCAAGACGTACGCCAGCGTGCCGTCACCGCTATCGAACATCCACGCACCGCCGGATTTGATTCTGAAAACCGGACAAAAACGTAACGGCACGCCCATGCTGGCCGTGC
>VFLF01000198.1 GCA_009885185.1 Nitrosomonadales bacterium
GGCCCAGCGTGGTGACGCGCATGCCAAAACCCACTTCGGCGCGATGTTCGGCGGCATATTGCACGATGGCGTGCGCGCCGTGTTTGGCGCCTTCGGCTACCACCACCAGCGCGTGGGTTTTGCCGCGCTGGTAGGCCGCGCGCAGGCGTTCGGTGACTTCGTGCGGTTCGATTTCGCATTCGGGAATCACGATCACTTCGGCGCCGCCGGCGATGCCCGCCATCAGCGCGATGTAGCCGCAGTTGCGGCCCATGGTTTCGACCAGGAACGCGCGCCGGTGCGACGAGCCGGTGGTGCGCAAGCGGTCGATGGCTTCGACGGTGATGTTCACCGCGGTATCGACGCCGATGGTGATGTCGGTGCCGGTCAAGTCGTTGTCCACGGTCGAGGCCACGCCCACGACGTTAAAACCGCTATTTGCCAACACGCCGGCGCCGGTCTGCGAGCCGTTGCCGCCGATCACGATCAGCGCGTCGATGCCGCGCTCATGCAGATGGGCCAGCGCCTTGGCGCGGCCCGCATCGGTGGCGAATTCAGCCGAGCGCGCGCTGCCGAGCACGGTGCCGCCGCGCTGGATGATGCCGCCCACGTCGCGCGCGTGCAGCGGCTCGATGGTGTTGTCAATCAGGCCGGCGTAGCCGTGGCGCACGCCGTGCATCTCCCACCCGCGCGCCAGCGCGGCGCGAGTGGCCGCGCGCACCGCCGCGTTCATGCCCGGCGCGTCGCCGCCGCTGGTGAGTATGGCCACTCGTTTTATGGAATTCATGGATGCCAGTGTAAGGCAATTCGCACGGGAATGATGGACGCCGCCTTGGTTGTGCCCAGCATCGGGTAAATCTACAATGCGCGCTCTTGTGAATCCGAGGCATCCATCTCATGCAAAGCATAACGCCGCACGCTCGCCATCCGTCATTCTGGCGAACGCCAGCATCCAGTTCGCGCCCCGATCCGCGGGCGCTTGATTCAAGGTGCCGCGCACGCGGGCCGGTACTGGATTCCGGCTTTCGCCGGAATGACGGTGTTGGTATTTTTAGCTTGGTGGCAATGATTGCCGTGGCGCTCGCGTGCGCCGCCACGGCTCACGCGCAAGCCTACCCCTCCAAGGCCATCCGCTACATCATTCCGTTTCCGCCGGGCGGCGGGCAGGATCTGGTCGGGCGCGCGCTCGCGCCGCGTCTTTCCGAAGGCTTCGGGCAACAGGTGTTTATCGATAACCGTCCCGGCGGCGGCACCATCCTTGGCGCGGAGCTGGCCGCGCGTTCCGCGTCCGACGGCTACACAATTTTCATGGGATCAAACACCTCGCTGTCGATCAACCCGGTGCTGCATGCGAAGCTGCCGTACGATCCGCTGCGCGATTTCACGCCGATCACGCGCATTGCCATCGCGGCGAACATGCTGGTGGTACATCCCTCGTTGCCGGTGCGCTCGGTCAAAGAATTCGCCGCCTTTGCAAAAGCGCGGCCCGATCAGTTGAACTACGGCTCATCGGGCACGGGCACACCGGCGCATCTGGCGGGCGTATTGTTTAACGATGTGGCCGGCGTGAAGCTCGTGCATGTGCCGTACAAAGGCAGTTCGGCCGCGCTCACCGCGATCATTAGCGGCGAGATGCAACTGATGTTCGGCACGCTCACCTCGAGCCTGCCGTTTGTGCGCAGCGGGCGGCTGCGCGCGCTCGCCGTCAGCAGCGCCAAGCGTTCGCCGGTGATGCCGGAGTTACCCACGGTGGCGGAGACGTTTCCCGGCTACGAAGCGATTACCTGGTACGGCGCGATGGCGCCCGCGGGCACGCCGCCCGCCGTGCTCAACCGCCTGCACAGCGAATTCACCAAGGTGCTCAACAACGCTGAATTCAAAAGCTGGCTACTGAATCAAGGTGCCGAAGCCGCGCCCTCCACGCCCGATGAATTAACCGCGCAGATCAAGCGCGAACTCGCGATGTACGCACCGATCATCAAAAAATCCGGCATGAAAGCCGATTGAGGAGATAAAAATGTCAATAATAATAAATAGTTACATGTTTACCCTGCTGCTGGCGGCAGCTTTGCCTGTTGCCGCGCAAAACTATCCGGCGCGTTCCATCCGTCTGATCGTGCCCTCGGCGCCCGGTGGCGGCACGGATATAGTGGGCCGCGTGCTGGCGAACAAGCTGACCGAATATCTCGGCCAGCAAGTGGTGGTGGATAACCGCGCGGGCGCCGGCACCACCATCGGCATTGACCACGTGGCCAAAGCCGCGCCAGATGGCTATACCGTGCTGGTGACGCCCTCGACGCTGGCGTTGAACCTGTGGATGTACTCGAAGCTGCCGTACGACGCGATGCGCGATCTGGCGCCGCTGACGCAGATTGCGGCAGTGCCCAATGCGTTGGTGGTGCATCCTTCCGTGCCCGCGCGCAGCACCGCGGAATTTATCGCGCTCGCCAAAAAACAACCCGGCGAAATCAACGTCGGCTCGGCGGGCATCGGCACCAGCCCGCATTTGTCGCTGGAGTTGTTCAAGCATCTCGCCAAGGTGAATCTGGTGCATGTGCCGTACAAAGGCTCGGGCGCCGCGGTTGTCGCGCATCTGTCGGGAGAAATCTCCGCGCAAATACCCTCGCTGCCCACCGCCATGAGTTACATCAAGACCAACCGCCTGCGCGCGCTCGGTGTCACCACGGCGAAGCGTTCGCCGTATCTGCCGGAGGTGCCCGCCATCGGCGAAATCGTGCCGGGCTACGAAGCCACGCAATGGTTCGGCTTTTTAGCGCCCACGGGCACACCGCAGCCGATACAGGATCGTTTGTCGCAAGAGGCCATCCGCGCGCTGCGCGCGCCGGACGTGGCAAAACACATGGCCAACGAAGGCGCGGAAATCGTCGCCAGCACGCCCGCGCAGTTCGCGGCCTACATCAAAACGGAGACCGAAAAGTGGGGGCGGGTGATTAAGGCGGCGGGGATCAAACCGCAGTAAATTTCAGACGCCGCCGCCGGAACTCCGTTCGCGCAATTTCACCAAAGCCAGTTCCAGCGCCGCCCACACGTGATGGCGCGCGGCGTTGGCGTCGCCCAGGCGCTGATGCAATTGAGCGGCGGCCAAGTGTGTCACGTAGGTGGGTTCCATCGAAATGCTGGCGTCCAGATAGTTACCCGCCTTGCCCCACAATTCCTGCCGCACGCACAGCCGCCCCAAGGTAAACAGCAACAGGGCGTCGCGCGGATGCGTCGCCAGCCAGCGCTCCGCGCGTTCGATTTGTTTGACGACGTCGGCGCCCTCGCAATCGGCGTAGAGCCTGACCAGTTCGCTGTCCCAGGTTTGCTCCAGGCTGTTTTCAAGTATCGCTGCGGCGCGCCGACCCGCTTCCCCGGACTGGTCGGACTTATTGGATTGCAGCGCCAGATAACCGCGCGCCGCCGCCTGGGCGACGACGGTATCGCGCCGCAGCGCCTCGGGCGTCTTGCGCCAGGCCTCATCGAGCGCGGCGAGATCGGTGGCGCGCCGCTTGAGATGTTCCGCCAGCGCGTGGCGGCGCAGCTCCGCTGCCTGAGCGGCGTCATAAACCTTGCGCCGTTCGAGCAGGTCGATCACGGCCAGCGATTTTTCCCATTCCTTCGCCAGTTGCAGCGCCTTCAGTTCGAGCCGCAGTCCCGCCGTGTGTTTTTGCGGCTGCGTCTGCAACACCGCCAGCGCATCCGCGGCGCGGCGCTCGTCGAGCAACAGCTCCGCTTCGGTGATGACTTTCATGATGTCGTCCGGCGGCAGATGGGCGGCCCCTTGCGCAAGATACGCATCGCGCCGCTCAAACGCCCGCAGCGCGTGCGCGGCGCGCGCGGCCAGCATCGCCGCCAACCCCGGTTGCTCGCCGAGTTCCATGGCGCTTGTCGCGGCTTTTTCCGCGCGCGCGTAGCGCCCGGAAAAAAATTCATGCAGCGCCTCGGTCATCGCCTCATGCGCCTTGCGTTGCCGCCGCGTTTCGCGGTACTCGCGCACCTGCCCCGGCATGCCCACCATCGCCGCGATCAGGCGCACGGATACGTAAATCAGCACAAACGCCGCCGCCAGCGCGGCCAATGCCAGCACCAGCGACAACTCCATGCGATACGGCGGCAGCACGATCTGCACGTAGCTTGATCCGGTGCGCATCGCAACCAGCACCACGCCCACCGCCAGCGCGATGGCCGCGATGATCCACAGCAGGGATTTCATGAGGCTCGCATCCGCGTTGCGGTACTTGCAAAATAATTCAATAAAAACATAACCTTACTGCTTGCCTCGATTACGCGCCTGCGATGCCGCGCGCAAGGCGTCCAGGGTCGCTGCGATATCGGGCAGTTCGATCTGGATGTCGGCGCCTTGCAGGCTGGCGAGCGCCGCCGCCGCGGATTCGACCGGTTGATCGCGGGCATCGAAATAGCGCGTCAGCCACTCGCGCGCCGCTTTCAGATCATTGCGGAACGTCGCCTGATCGCGCGTGAGCAGCGCCATGCGTGCGGTCAGCAGCCGCAGCTTCAGATTCTCGCGCAGAAAAAACGCCTGCGCGGGCGCGAGCAGCGGCACATCGGCGCGGTCGATGCGCTGCACGCGCACCAGTTGTTTCAGGTCCGCCCAGACTTCATGCCAGATGCGCCCCGCTTGGCCCACGCCTGGGGTCGCACCGGCGGCAGGCGGGCTTTCCGCGGCCGGCCGCGATTCCGCCGCCAGCGGCAACTTGTCCACTTGCGCCAGCACATTGTCGATGCGCACCGACAGTCCCAGTGTGTCCGTCACCGGCGCCGACTTAAGCCGCTCGATGTCCTGCATGATCGCCTTGCGCAGCGCGGTGAGCTGCGGCCGGTTCATCGCCTGCAAGCGCGTATCCGTCGCCTGCAATGCAATCAGCGCGGCCTTGACGTTGCCCGCGAGTTGCAATTGCTGGCTGGCAATGAGCAGCGTTTGTTCGATCTCGGCATAAGCCCACTCGTCGCGGTTGCGCGACAACTCCTGATACAGCGATTCCAGCGCGATCTGCTGGCTTTGTGACTCGGCGAGCTTTGCTTCCAGCACACCGAGCTTCACCGTGGCTTCGCGCGTTGCTTCTCGCAATTGATCATTGGCGAGACGGCTTGCCTTGGTTTGCGCATCCACCTCGCTCAATCGCCGCGCCAGTTCCTGCCGCAGACCGTCGATTTCCTGCCGGCTGCTTTGCATTTGCCACAATGCAATGCCGAGCGCGCATAACGCCAGTACCGCGGCCACGCCAAAGTAAGTGGCGAGCGTACGCACGGTTGCCGGCTGCGGCGCGGTTTTCGCGGCAGCGGCGGCGGGCTGGGTGGGAGGATCAATCATGGAGTGCGATCAGGCCGGAGATATCAATACCAGGAGAATGACATGGAAGATGGTTGGGGTAAGTATGCAACGCGGCGCATGCCGGGTTCAAGCACAAACACGCAACAAGGCGCTGACCAGCGCTTCGTCGCCGGATGCCGATTCGACCACCTGCGTCACCCCCAGTTCACGCGCCACGGCGGCAATGCGCGGGTGCGGCACGATCACCGGCGTTTTGCGCAACCATGGCAGGCCCGCCTCACCGATGCGTTCGCAGAAATTACGCAGCCCCTCGCTGCTGGTGAAGATTACCGCCGCCACGCGATTATTCTCCCATGCCCACAGCAAGGTTTGCGCGTCAAACGAGGGCTTGCCGCGCTGGTAACACACGGCGTACTCGACCTTCGCGCTGCGCGCCGCCAGCGTGTCGCCGAGCAACTCGCGGCCTCCGTCGCCGCGAAATATCACCACACGCTGGCCGCGCACGTCCTGCAGGTACTCGGAGGCCAGCAACGACTCGCTGTCGTGACGCGCGCCGCCGGGCGCAATCACCTCATTGACGCCAAAGCGCTGCAACGCGCGCACGCCGCCCGGCCCAATCGCCGCGCAGCACAGCTTTGTCAACAATGGCGGCAACGCGCGCCGCGCGGTGATGCGCGTCATCGCTTTGTCCACCGCGCTGGGGCTGATGAATATCGCCAGATCAAATTCGTCGAGCCGGTCTATCGCCGCGTCGAGCGCTTGCGGATCGGGGGCATCGAGAATGTCCATCGCTGGATACAACATCGGCTCGCCGCCGGCTTCGCGGATTAATTCCGCCAGCCGCTGTGATTTACCGGCGGGCCGCGTGATGACCACGCCGCGCCCGGCGAGCGGCACACTCATGGATGATCCAGCGCCGAGAGGATATCGGCGGCGCCTTGCGATTTAAGTTGCCCGCCCAGCGCCGTGCCCAATGACTCGGCGTCGCCTATCTCGCCTTCCGTCGCCGCGCTCATATGGCGCGTGCCGTCGGGCGCCCCGACGTAACCGCGCAGCCGCAGCCGCGTGCCGCTGATCTCGGCGTAACCCGCGAGCGGCACATTGCAACTGCCGGCCAGCGATCGCGACAAGGCACGCTCGGCCAACACGCAGGCGGCAGTGGCGTCATCGTGTAAGCCCGCCAGCAGCGCCAGCACATCCGCGCGGTCACTGCGGCATTCAATCCCCAGCGCGCCCTGCCCGACCGCGGGCAGCATCTCTTCCGGCGCCAGCGTGGCGGCAATGCGGTGTTCGAGGCCGAGTCGCTTCAAACCGGCGGCCGCGAGAATAATCGCGTCGTATTGACCCTCGTCGAGTTTGCGCAGCCGCGTCTGCACATTGCCGCGCAGCGGTTCGATCGCCAGATGCGGAAACTTCGCGCGCAACTGGCTTTCGCGCCGCAGACTGGAGGTGCCGACGCGCGCGCCCGGCGGCAGCGAAGCCAGCGTGACAAAACTAATCGACACCAGGGCATCGCGCGGGTCGGCGCGCTCCAATATCGCGCCCAGCGTAAATCCGTCGGGCAAATTCATCGGCACGTCTTTCAGCGAATGCACCGCGATATCCGCGTGGCCCTCGGCCAGCGCGTCTTCGAGTTCTTTCACGAACAAGCCCTTGCCGCCGATTTTTGCCAGCGACGTGCCGAGCTTGCGGTCGCCCTCGGTGGTCATGCCGAGTATGCTGACGGGTAGGCGCGGATATAATCCCGCGAGGCGCGATTCGACATGCCGCGCCTGCCACATCGCCAGCGCGGACTCGCGCGTGGCGATCACGATGCGCGCGGGAAGGTCAACAGCGGAGTCAGATAACATTTTGTTTATAAACGACTTTTTGTCAGTATTGCGCGGCACGGCATGGCGACAGATTCTAGCATGCGCCCTCGTCGCGACCGCCGCGTCGGTAATTCACGCCGAGCCGCTGCCGATGGCAACCGACCTTGCGGAAGCCGCGCGCACGGCACGCGAGAATAAAATACCGATATTGATTTTTTTCACGCTCCGAACTTGCCCTTACTGCAACACGGCGCGGCGTGATTATCTCGCGCCCATGCACGCCAGCGAAAAATGGCGCGGCAAAGCCATCATGCTGGAGCTCCAACTCGACGGCCCGCAACCGCTGCGCGATTTCGCCGGTAATGCCGCCACCGCGCGCGAGTTCGCGCGCAAATACTCGGTGCGCAGCGTGCCCACGGTCATCGTGTTCGACGACACCGGCGTGCCGACCGCAACGCCGCTGGTCGGCATTTCCGCCGGCGATTTTTATTCGCTGTATCTGGAGCAGGCCGTCGAATCGGGGCTGATCAAGATGCGTTATCCGCCGCGTTGAAACGCTTTTGCAGCAGAATTTCTTGCGGGAGACCCTGTTGAAATTACCTTTGAACACGGCGCTCGCCGCCGCCTTGATGCCGGCCACCGTGGCAACCGCTGCCCCGGCCCTCGCCGCGGACACGAAATTCCCCACACGCCCGGTGCGCGTGATTGTCGCCTCGTCCGCCGGCACCGGCGCCGACATTTTCGCGCGCGTCGTGGCGCAGGGACTCACCGATCATTACAAGGAACAAGTGGTGGTGGAAAACCGCGTCGGCGCGGGCGGTCTCATCGGCGGCGTGCATGCCGCCAACGCCACGCCCGACGGGCATACGCTGTTCATGGCATCGACCTCCACTTATGTATCGCCGCTGATGCAGGCGAAGCCCGCGTATCAGCCAATACAGGATTTCGCCGCGGTGGCGCAGGTCACCGCCGTTACCAGCGTGGTGATGGTCAGCGCCAGCATGCCGGTGAAATCAGTCAAGGAACTGGTCGCGCTCGCCAAAGCCAAACCCGGCGCGCTCAATTACGGCTCGGTGGGCGCGGGCACGGCGGCGCATCTGTCGGCGGAGATTTTCAAGCGCGCGGGCGGCATCGACATCGTGCATGTGCCGTTCAAAGCGGTGGCCGACATGTACACCGAAGTCGCGTCGGGCCGCGTGCATGTGCTGGTGTTCGTGGTCACCAGTTCGCTGGGATTTTTAAAGGACGGCAAGGTGCGCGGCCTTGCCGTCACCAGCCATCAGCGCAGCTTTAATTTGCCCGACCTGCCCACCGTGGCCGAAGCCGGTTTACCCGGCGCCGAATCCGAAACCCCGTACGGCTTTCTCGTCCCGGCGAAAACGCCGCGCGCAATGGTCACCCGGCTCGGCTCGGACATCGTCACCGTATTAAAAAAACCCGACACCAAGGATCGCTTCGAAAAACTCGGCGCGCAACCGTATGTTGATACCAGCCCCGAAGCGTACGAGAAATACGTGCGGCGCGAGTACGAGAATTTCCGCAAATTGATTCCCGAGATTGGATTAAAGCCACAGTGACCGATTCGGCCAGTGATTTTCGGGGTGCTGCATGCTGAAATGATTATGCAAGCAATCGCGCAGGCGTGGCGAGCAAATCCCCCTGAGAGCCGCCGAGCAGCGCAGTGGAAACTGGGGGGGTCGGCGAGGACTGTCTGAGTCCTCGCGGGGGGTATCGCGAGGACGAGTTCCGCAGCCGCCAGTTTTCGCGAGCAGCGCAGGGAAGCCCGAAGGGCCGGCGAACCGGGGGCCGCCTTTCTTTGTTGTTGAAAAACTTTCGGAGCAACCGCGTGCAACTCCCCACAAAGTGCGTCGCACTACTAACCGCCCTCGGCGCAATCCTAACCCAAGCGCAGTCCACCAACTACCCCGTCCGCGCCATCCGCTGGGTCATCCCCTACCCCGCCGGCGGCGGCGCCGACATCATCGCGCGTCCCATCGCGCTGGCGATGGGTGAAATGATCGGCCTGCCCATCGTCTACGACAATCGCGGCGGCGGCAGCGGCATCATCGCCGGCGAGATCGTCGCCCGATCCGCGCCCGACGGTTATACGCTGCTGCTCGGCAACCCGTCGCTGATCACCACCAATCCCAGCCTCTATCCGAAAATGCCGTTCGATACGCTCAAGGATTTCACCGCGATATCAAAATTCGCCAACGTGCCGAATCTGCTGGCGGCGCATCCGGCACTGCCCGCGCGCAACATGCAGGACTTGATCGATTTCGCCAAGGCCAACCCTGGCAAGGTCAACTGGGCCTCGTCCAGCGTCGGCTCCGGCGGGCATCTCGCGGTGGAACTGATACAGGCGAAGACAGGCATCAAGGTAGTACACGTCGCCTACAAGGGCGCGGGGCCGGCGCTGGTAGGACTCATCGGCGGCAACGTGCAACTGTTGTTCGCGGGGCCGGGCGTGCTCACGCCACACCTCAAGGCCGCACGCGTGCGCGCACTCGCCATCGGCAGCCTGCAACGCATTGCCATTCTGCCCGACGTGCCGACGCTGGATGAATCCGGCTTGTCCGGCATGGAAACCGGCTCGTGGCACGGCCTGATGGCGCCGGCGCGAACGCCCGCCTCGGTGATCAAATTCCTGCACGCCGCCACGGTGAAGGTATTGAACACGCCGGAGATCGCCGCGCGTCTGGCGGCGGACGGCGCGCTCGTATCAGGCAATACGCCGGAGCAATTCAGCAAGGACATACGCGCCGAGACGACGATGTGGGCGCGAGTGATTAAGGAGGCGGGAGTTAAGCTGGAATAAGCGCGCGGTGATGCTTGTTTCTCAAAACGCAAACTCCGGCCCCTCCACATACTTGAATCGCTCCAGCGCGTCTTTGCGCAGGGTAAAGCCCAGCCCCGGACGATCCGGCGCGTACACATAACCATCGCGTATGTCGTACGGCTCGTTAAAGAGTTCGTTCATCATCGGCATATAGCCCTGGCTGGTTTCGAGAATATGGCAGTTGGCCGCCGACATGGCGACGTGAATGCTGGCGGCGAACAACACGCCGGCGCCCCAGGCGTGCGGCGCGAGTCGCAGGTCGTGCGCGGCGGTGAGCGCGGCGATGCGGCGAATTTCGGTGAGTCCGCCCGCGCGCGCGACATCGGGCTGCGCGATGTCGATGGCCTTGTGTTCAATCATGCTGCGAAAACCGTAACGCGAAAACTCGCGCTCGCCGGACGCAATCGGGATACGCGTGGAGGCGCGCACTTCGGCCATGCCCGCGTGGTTGTCAGGCGATACCGGCTCTTCAAACCACGCGATGTCGTAAGGCTCCAGCGCCTTGGCGAGACGTATCGCCACCGGCACTTCCAGCGAGGCGTGCGCATCCACCATCAGCTCCACGTTGGAGCCGATGCCGCGGCGCGCAGCTTCGACGCGGCGCACGCAGTTTTCAATCGAGAATCCGTCGCGGCCCACCACGCGCATTTTCACGGCGGTGAAGCCCTTGGCAGCGTAACCGCCGAGTTCCGCCTCGGCTTCGTTGCCCGGCGCCCAGCCGCCGCTGGCGTAGGCGCGTACCTTGTCGCGCACCGCGCCCAGCGCCTGATACACGGGGATGCCCAACGCTTTGGCTTTCACGTCCCACACGGCGATATCGACGCCCGAAATCGCTTCCATCACCATGCCGCTGCGGCGGCTGGTTTCGGCCTGCGGCACACCACGCTCCAGCGCGGGTTTGGCGCGCGAGCCGTTGTACATTTTTTCGAAAATGCGTTCGGAGAACATCGGGTCTTCGCCGATAAGTTCAGGCGCAAGTTCGTGTTCGACGATGGCAGCGATAATCGGCGGCGTGCCGAGCGAGGCGCCCATGCCAGTCAGGCCGTTATCGGTTTCCACGATAATCAGCGTGGCGTCGCTTTTCATTTTGGTGCCGAGGTCGGTGCGATGACGGCGCTCCGGCGGCACCGGGTCGGACATGGGGATGGCGCGAATGTTGGTGATTTTCATGATGACCTCGCGTGTTGAAAATTCAAAAACTTTTTTGCCGCGGATTTACACAGATGAACACAGATTAAAACTCAACCAGTCACTCCCGTGTAGACGGGAACCCATAACACCGCAGTCTGCGGCGCTTAGCATCCACCCCCGGGTTTAATCTGTGTAAATCCGTGGCAAAGGGCTTCGATGTTAAGTATTTGTTTATAAACAACTTTTATTATTTCGTTTCAGCCAGCGTGGCGATACGGATGCCGATTAGCACCAGCACTGCACCGGCTATCGCCATCGCGCCGAGGGTTTCACCCAACAGTATCCACGCAAACAGCCCGGCCATCACCGGCTGCAACAACAGGCCGACGGATGACAGCGTAGCGGGCAAATGCGCCATCGCGTACGCGATCAGGCTTTGTCCGGCGACCTGCGAAATCAGCGCGAGTGCGAACACTTTTGTCCAGCCCGCCGCCGTCGCCGGGAAAAATACTTCGCCCGACAGCCACGCAATCGGCAACAAAAATGCCGCCGTCACCACGCTGCTCATCGCCATGATGCGCGCAGTGCTCACGGTGCCGCGCAGTTTAGTGACCGTCAGTTGATACGCCGCGTAGAACATCGCCGTCACCACGCCCAGCATATCGCCGAGCATGGCCTTGCCGCCGTGCGAAAAATCGCCGCCGATCAACAGCATCACGCCGGTGAGCGCGGCGGCGAGTCCTGCGAGAAACATCAGTGTTGGCTTCTTGCGCCACAGCAGCCATGCCGCCAGCGTGACGAATATGGGCGCCAGATTCGCCAGCAGCGTGGCATTGGCCACCGAGGTCAAAATGATCGAGCTATGCCACACCGCGAGATCGCCGGCGAAAAAAAATCCGGCGGCGAACATCAGTCCGCGCGGACTGGCGGACGATGATGCGGCCGCGGCGTGCCGTTGCGCGCCCCACGCCCACGCCCACAAGAACGGCAGCGCCAGAAACACCCGCCAGAACGCGGTGGATATCGGCCCGGTTTCGCTGACCTTGACGAACAACGCCGAGGTGCCGATGCAGGTCGCACCCGCGAGCAGTGCGACGATGGCGAGTGTGCGGGCGCGGGCTGCAGGATGTGTCATTACGGTTTGTGTTGCAAAAACATCAGGAGACTTTTTCCACCCCCGTCATTCCGGCGCAGGCCGGAATCCAGTTTGCATCCGATCCGAGGGATGAAAAATGCACGCGCTGCGTGTGTAGAACGCACTGGATACTGGCGTTCGCCAGTATGACGGATAGAGATTCCCGCGACTCACCTGCCGGTGAACTTCGGTTTACGTTTCTCGATAAACGCCGCCATGCCTTCTTTCTGATCCTGCGAGGAGAACAGCATTTGTATCGCCTTGGTTTCCAGCGCCAGACCGGTGTCGAGCGCGGCATCCATGCCGCGCAGCACGCATTCCTTGATCTGCTCGACGGCCAGCGGCGACAGTTCGGCGATCTGTTGCGCCATGGCGATGGCGCGTTTCTCCACCTCGGCGTCAGCGACGATTTCACTAACCAGGCCCATGTCGGAGGCTTCTTTGGCGCTGATTAAATCGCCGGTGAGCAAATAGCGCATCGCTTTGTATTTGCCCACCGCGCGCGGAAACCGCTGCGTGCCGCCGCCGCCGGGGATGATGCCGATTTTCACTTCGGGCTGGCCGAAGCGCGCGCCTTCGCCGGCGATGATAATGTCGCAGGTCATCGCCAGCTCGCAGCCGCCGCCGAGCGCAAAGCCGTTGACCGCCGCGATCACCGGCTTGGGGCAGGAATAAATCGTGCGCCACAATTTGTGCGTGCCGCGCAGCAACATTTCAATCGCGCCCGCGCCCGCCATCTCCTTGATGTCGGCGCCGGCGGCAAAAGCTTTGTCGTTTCCGGTCAGCACGATGCAGCGTA
Organism: Nitrosomonadales bacterium; assembly: GCA_009885185.1. The sequence goes on from VFLF01000198.1 coordinate 12,988, forward strand.
TCGCAGGATCATCGGCCATCTCGGTCAGGTGCTTGGCCAGCAGTTTGCGCACTTCAAGGTTCAACGCGTTGCGCGCATCGGGACGGTTGATGCGAATCAGGCCCACGCCTTCGGCGGGGCGCTCGGTAAGTACGACGGGAGCGGCGGGAGCATTCATTTCACGATCCTTCGATGGCAATTAAAAATGAGACCGGAAGAATACCTGTTCGAGGTGATATCACCAAACGCGCCAACCGCCGTTTGACCCTTTTGACTCTTTTGACTCTTTGGCCCCGGTCAAATACGATGTGCGTAATGTCCCAACACAAACTACAACGTCTTCCGTGGCGTGCCGTGCTGGCCGTGCTTGCATTGTCAGCCGGCGCAGCCGCCGCGCAGCAAACCGCACCGCGCGCCGATGGCTATCCCACGCGCCCCATTCGCGTCATTCTCGGCATCGCGCCCGGCGGCGGCACCGATATCGTGTCGCGCGCGGTGGGGCAGAAGCTCACCGAGCGCTGGGGTAAATCGGTCGTTATCGACAATCGTCCGGGCGCGAACGGCGCCATTGCGTTTGATCTGGTGGCAAATGCCGCGCCCGACGGCCACACGCTTTACGTCGGCACGCTGTCCAACGTCGCCAGCGCCACGCTGATCAAGGCGGTGACGTACGACACGCGCAAGGCGTATGTGCCGGTAGTGCAGATGACCACGCAACCGTATTTGTTGATCGTCAATCCATCGGTGCCCGCAAAAACCGTGAAAGAGTTCATTGCCTACGCCAAGGCCAACCCCGACAAGCTGAATTACGCCTCGTCGGGCAACGGCACGATCTCGCACGTGGGCATGGAGTTGTTCAAATCGCAGACCGGCATCAACATTCAGCACATCCCGTACAAAGGCGTGTCGGTCGGGCTGGTAGACATGATCGGCGGTCAGATTCATTCGATGCTGGGCAGCGCGCTGACGGTGTCGTATCACGTCAAGGCCGGGCGCCTGCGACCGCTGGGCGTATCGAGCCTGAAACGCTCGCAGGCGTGGGCCGACCTGCCGACGATTGCCGAATCCGGCGTGCCGGGCTTCGAGGCCAGCAACTCACACAGCCTGTTCTCGCCGGCGGGCACACCGCCGGCGATCGTGCTGGCACTGAACACGGAAATCAATCGCATCATGCGCGAGCCGCAGATGACCGCCAAGCTCGCCGCCGATGGTGCGGAGCCGGTGCCGCCGAACACGCCCGAAGAGTTTCGCAAGATTTTTCTGGCGGAACACGACAAGTGGGAGCGCTATTTCACGAAGGCGCCCAGTCAAAAATAAGGGCAAAATTCATGCTGGCGCCCACCTGTTGACTGCAATGAAGGCTGGCGTTTACGGCTCCAATTTGCTATTTTTCGTTACGCATTAACGCAGCACCCGATCCCCGCAGGCAATAAACTCTACTGCTTTAGCGAACAGGAGGACCCGTAGCATGTTTGCCATCATCAGCAAGGCCGACGGTTTCCCGATAAGCCGCCAGGTTGGGAGCGATGCGCCGGCACTGGTTGTGACCTGGACTTCAGATGCCTCCGCAAAGAAATTCATCTCCGCCAAAGGCATCGCCGCCGATTATGAAGTGGCGCCCCTCACCGAGGACTCGCTGAATCGCATGGCCACGGCCTTGGGTTGCAATGCAGACGTGATCGAGTTTGACGCGTATCCGGACTAGTCTCCGGTTACGCCGTCATTTTCCGCCGACACGTTATCTTTTCACGCGCGGCGCCAGTCCTGCTGGAACGCGACATTGTGCGGCCCGATCTCCGACACTTTGTTGCATGAAATATTCGCCATGCCGCGGCTGATTTCGCCGCGATAAATATTCAGCGCGCGGGTGGCGCCGTCGTAGCCCGCGGCTGCGGTGCCGTAGAGCGTGCTGCGTCCGATGAGTACCATTTTCGCGCCCAGCGCCAGCGCCTTCACTACATCGCTGCCGCGGCGGATACCGCTGTCAAACACGATGGTGGTGCGGTCACCCACGGCCTTGACGATTTCCGGCAACACTTCGATGGGCGCGGGCGCGGCATCGCAGTTGCGTCCGCCGTGGTTGGAAACGATAACGCCGTCGGCGCCGAGCTCCACGGACTTCGCCGCATCGTCGGGATGCAGCAGGCCTTTCACCAACAGCTTGCCGGGCCAGATGTCGCGCAGCGCTTTCAGGTCATCCCAGTTGAGTGAATCGCTGCGGGTTTCCTTGTTGCCGCCGTAGGCGGTGGTGATTTTGCCTTTGAGCTCATCAGGGAAATTCACGCGCTCGGGCATGCCGCCGTTGGCGATGTAGCGCCCCAGCACACCGAGCATCCAGCGCGGATGCGAGAGCACATCGAGCGTGTTTCTGCTGTTGTATTTGAAGGGTACGGAGAAACCGTTGCGGCGGTTGTACTCGCGGTTACCGGCCACCGCGCCGTCCACCGTCACCAGCAAGGCCTCAAAGCCTGCTGCCGATGCGCGCTTGACCAACTGATGCGACAGCTTGCGGTCGGCCCACATGTAGAGCTGCATCCACAGCGTGCCGCCGACTTCACCGGCGATTTCTTCCATGCTGGTGATGGAGCCGGTGGCGAGCGAAAACGGAACGCCCGCGTCGCGGGCAGCGCGCGCGAGCTCAAGCTCGCCCTTGTACCACATCATGCCGGCAGCACCCGTGGGCGCGATGCCGATCGGCATTTTGTGTTCCTTGCCGTACAGCGTGGTGTCGAGCTTGCGACCGGACACATCCACCAGCATGCGTGGCTTGAATTGGATCCGCTCGAACGCTTCGCGGTTGTTGCGCAGCGCCACTTCGTCCTCGGTGCCGCGATCGACGAACTCAAACAGCCACTTGGGCAGCCGCAGCTTGGCCATCTCGCGCAGATCAAAAATATTTTGTGCGTCTTCTACATTCGCAAACATCATACTGCTCCTCTTACTTTGAGTGTACTTGCGTATCCCACGGTATGGTCTGTCAGAACGGCTATTGTAGCCGCTCAATCCAATCGCCGTAGGCGTGGCGCCAGCAGCACGATGCCCAACATGAGAACTATTGCGCCCGCTGCGTAAGCGCCCTGCGCTATCGGCGCGCCAAAGCGCTCCGCCACCGCGCCGGCGAGAAAATTGCCCACCGGCAATGCAATCACCACCCCGCTGCGCAGCCCCATCACCCGACCGCGCAACGCCGGCTCGGTATTGCTCAATATCAGCGTCGCGATCACCGTCCAGCACAGCGCCTGCGCCAGCCCGGCCACGAACACCAGCGCCATCGACAGTGCATACGACGTGGAAAACGCAAACAGCAGCAGCGCGGCCGGCCAGGCGAAACTGCTCCACACCAGCAGCACGCCCTTGTGCCGGACGTTGCCCAGCGACACCACCCACAGCCCTGCTGCCAGCGCGCCGAAACCCGCCATCGCCGTGAGCATGCCGTAGCCCGCCGGCCCGGTATCGAGAATATAGCGGGCGAATAATGGCAGAAACGCATAGCGGTAAGGCGCGGCGAGCAGGTTCAGCAAAAAGGCAATCACCAGCAGCACCAGCACCGTCTGGTTGTCCCACACATACTTCATCCCGCCGATCAGACTTTTCAGCGGCGGCTCATGCTGCTTGACGGTGGATTGTTTGACCTCTCTCATCATGCACAGAACCACCACGTCCAGCAGATAAATCGCCGCGATCAGCGCGTACGCGCCGGCCATGCCCAATGTGGGAATCAACAGCCCGCCGATTGCCGGACCGATTACCACCGTGATCTCCACGGCCACCGCATTCAACGCCACCGCATTGGTCAGGTCTTCGCGGTCCACCAGGTCCGGCACCAGCGCATTGCGCACGGGGTTGTCTAGCGCCCATGTCAGGCTGCTCACCAGCGCCAGCACGATGATCTGCCACAGCGCCAGCCAACCGAACGCAAACAACAGCAGCATGATGGCCGACGCCACGAGGTTCACCGCCGCCGCGATAATCAGCAAGCGCCGCCGGTCCATGCGATCCGCGATCACCCCCATGAACGGCGCCGCGAGATAACCCGCCATCTTGCTCGCAGCCACGATGCCCACCATCAGCGCCGAATCGGTCAGCTCCAGCGTCAGCCAGCCCACCACCACCATGTCGGCCCAACGGGCGGTGGACGAAAAGAGCGTGGCTATCCACAGCAGGCGAAAGCCGCGATGGCGCAGAGCAGCAAACTGGGGCATCCGGGTCAGCCGGAGCAGCCAGCGGGAGGGGGTTGGGGTCATGCTGGATTCAAAAAGCAGTTACACCATCATACGCGTATGATAATGCGACCGGTTCTGATGTCAGACGAGAACTTGCGAATCCAACCGAGGAGAACTTCCATGTACGATCTCGTAATCCGTAACGGCAGCATCGTCGATGGCACGGGCCTGCCGACGTTTCGTGGTGATGTCGGCGTAACAGGAAACCGCATCGCCGCCATCGGGCGCATCGCCGATAAGGGCACGGAAGAAATCGACGCCACCGGCCACGTGGTGTCGCCGGGCTTTATCGACGGGCACACCCACATGGATGCGCAGGTGTTCTGGGACCCGCTCGGCAGTTGCTCGTGCTGGCACGGCGTGAC
>VFLF01000752.1 GCA_009885185.1 Nitrosomonadales bacterium
AATCGCCGTCAACTCACCGTAATCCGACGGCTGGCGGTGGTCGCCTTCTTCGGTAACTTGAGCTTGAGCACGCCGTCGGCATACTTGGCATCCACCTTGCTGTCATCCACGTCGCCATCCAGCGTAAACGCGCGCTCCATCCTGCCGTAGTAACGCTCGCTGCGTATCACCTGGTCGCCCTTTTTCTCTTCGGTTTCCTTTTTCGACTCGGCGCTGATGCGCACCAGATTTCCATCGACGGAAACCTTGATGTCTTCCTTTTTTACGCCGGGCATTTCCGCGGCAACCTGATAAGTATCCCCATTCTCGGTGATATCCACCTTGATCTGCAGCTCGGGAATGGCATCGAGATCCAGGCGCACCGGGCGCAGAAACATGCCCTTGAAAAAATCGTCGACGTTACGGCTTAACGGGTCATATCTTGTCATCGGGTTCATCATTTTCTCCTTCGAGATCAGCACGACCCCAACCACTGGGATCGCCATATCATGAAGACTACGTGGATTACGGCGAAGTGCTTTGACTTATATCAATTCGGCCACGATTACACCCGGCGACGGCGGCTGTTTTTACTGCTCCACGTCTTGCTGCTCCACATCTTGCTGCTCCACGTCCGCCGGCGCCCGGCGCCTGCGCGCGCCCGCCTGCCGACCGCGAGTCTCGCCGCGGCGGACCTGCGCGTAATCCTCCAACTGCCGCTTGGCGGCGGCAAAGGTATCGCGCAGGGCTACATACACGTCTTCGTCATGTTCATGATTGACCACGATTTCTCGTCCCGCCACTGTGATGTCCAGCCGCACTGTGTATAACTTGCCTTGATGCTGATGCTTGTGCGGCGCCTCGACCACCACCCGGCATGAGGTGATCGACGAAAAATACTGCTCCAGTTTGGCCGTCTTGTCGCGTATGTGCTGATCAAGGGCAGGTGAGTGATCCATATCGCGCACGGTAATCTGGACGGGGGTTTGCATGACGCTTTCCTTGGGAATAGTGGAGATGTCGTCCATGCTATGCGGATCGGCGGCAGGCGTATTGATACACATCAAGTCTCGATTCACCGCTCACCGCAGCGCGCGCCTTGATATACATCAATCTCCCGCCACGTTCCTCTGTCTATCCTTGCCGGTATCGCCGCGCGATGAAGGATGAAGGATGAAGGATGAAGGATGAAGGATGAAAAAAACCTGACCATCGACATGCCGTTGACTGTTTTTATCCTTTATCCCCCGGTATCAATAAGCGAGGAGGCTTCAATATGAAAATGGATGATGCGCAAGTCCTGAAGTCACTGGATCAACAGGCCCGCGGCGGCGCTGGAGAGAACGGCGCCGGGAACGCACTCGCGCACCCGCCCGCGCCCAGCCTCGAGGCCCGTCTCTTGCAGTATCTGCTGCACACACTGGGCGATCCACCGATTCGTTTTATCCTCTGGAATGGCGAATCCGTCACTGCCGGCGCAAACAACGCGAGTCAATTGGTGGGCGGCCTGCGCATCGCGGATCGCGCCACGCTGCTTAAGCTGGTGTTGAATCCCAACCTGTATTTCGGCGAGGCCTACAGCGCGGGGACGATAACGATCGAAGGCGATCTGGTGCAGCTACTCGAAGCAGTCTACCGCCACCGCACTGGCCCCCATACGCCGTGGTCCCGCTGGCTCAACCGCACCCTGCGCTGGGTTCATCACGCCCGCCGCAACAGCTTCACCGCGGCACGCGACAACATTCACCGTCACTATGATCTGGGCAATGACTTCTACCGTCTGTGGCTGGACCGGCAGATGAGTTATACCTGCGCTTATTTCCCGTCCCCCGGTGTCACTCTGGAACAAGCGCAGATAGCCAAAATGGATCTGGTATGCCGCAAGCTGCGGCTGCGTCCCGAGGAGTCCGTCGTCGAAGCCGGCTGCGGCTGGGGCGCGCTGGCGCTGCACATGGCCCGGCACTACGGCGTGCGGGTAAAAGCGTTCAACATATCGCGCGAGCAAATCGCCTACGCCAGAGAACAGGCACGCGCGCAGGGGTTGGACGGGCGCGTGCAGTTCATCGAAGACGATTACCGCAATATCAAGGGTCACCATGATGCGTTTGTATCCGTGGGCATGCTGGAGCATGTGGGCCCCGGCCATTTCGATGACTTGGGCCGCGTCATCGACGGCTGTCTCTCGCACCACGGTCGCGGCGTGCTTCACAGCATAGGCCAGACGCAACCCGCGCCCTTCAACCCATGGATCTGCAGGCGGATATTCCCCGGCGCCTACCCGCCGACATTGCGCGAAATGACAGGCATCGTCGAGCCGCACGGCTTCTCCGTCATCGATGTGGAAAATCTGCGTCTGCACTACGCGTTGACGCTGAAACACTGGTTGCGCCGCTTCGAGGCTGCGCGCGGGCACGTAAGCAACTTGTATGACGAGCCGTTTGTTCGCACCTGGCGCCTGTACCTGTCCGGCTCGCTCGCGGCTTTCAACACCGGCGAACTGCAACTGTTTCAGATGCTGTTCACGCGCGCGGGAAGCAATGACGTACCGTGGACCCGCGCCCATCTTTACCAGCCCGACGACAGCCCGCCGGGAGCACGCGAATGACCCAGCGTTCCTGCGACGTATTGATCGTGGGCGGCGGCCCCGCCGGCTCGGCCTGCGCGCGGCGACTGGTGCGTGCGGGTCTTGATGTACTGGTAATGGACAAGCAGCACTTCCCGCGCGACAAAGTGTGCGCCGGCTGGATCACCCCGGCGGTGATCGAGGCGCTTGAGCTGGATTGCGCCGACTACGCGCAAGGCCGGGTGATGCAGCCGATCCGCGGGTTTCGCACCGGCCTTATCGGGGAGACACCGGTGGAAACACGCTACCCGCACGCCGCGAGCTTCGGTATTCTCCGGCGCGAGTTCGATCATTACCTGCTGCAACGCGCGCAGGCGCGGCTGCGGCTCGGCGAGCCGATGCGCACCATGGAGCGCGCCGAAACCGGCTGGCTGGTAAACGGTGACATACGCGCCCCATTGGTGGTGGGCGCGGGAGGCCATTTTTGCCCTGTCGCGCGCCGGCACGGCATGCCGTCAGGCCACAGCGAAACCATTGTCGCCGCTCAGGAAATCGAGTTTCCGCTGTCTGCGGAAGAACGCGGCAAATACGCCATCGACAGCGATGTCGTGCAACTCTACTTTTCCCCGGATCTCAAGGGCTACGGCTGGTGCTTTCCCAAGGGCGATTACCTGAACATCGGCCTCGGTCGCGAAGACAACCACCGGCTGCCGGAACACGTGGAGCAGTTTCGTCTTTGGTTGGAGCAGCGCGGCAGCATTCCACACACCCTCCCCGGCAAGTTCAACGGCCATGCTTACCTGCTGTATTCCGCGTCACGCCGCAGGCTTGTCGATGACAGCGTGCTGCTCATCGGCGATGCCGCAGGCCTGGCGTATCCGCAAAGCGGTGAAGGCATACTGCCGGCGGTGGAATCCGGTTTAATCGCCGCACAAGTGATACTCAACGCAGCGGAAGATTACCGCAGTAGCAAGCTTGAACCTTACGTCACGGGCATGACCGAACGATTCGGCGAGAGAAATTCGCGTCCTTCGGGCACGTCGTGGTTGCCGTCATCTTTGCATGATGCACTCAGACAAAAAATCGCCAAACCCTTGATGGCGACCGCCTGGTTTGCCCGTCATGTGGTGATTGACCGCTGGTTTTTGCATACGGGCCGGCGCATGGCGTCCGAGCCGTAATCACATTCGCCGCTATTGCAACGTAACTTTATGTCGACCATCCTGCCACGGCGTGACGACGATGGGAATCACGCCGTTTTTTTGCGCGAGTTTTTAAAACATCCGCACCAAGTCGCGTCCATTATCCCCAGTTCGCGCTTTCTTGAAAAACGCGTAACACAACTGGCCGGGATTACGTCGGCGCGCACCTTGGTGGAACTCGGCGCCGGCACCGGCGGCACCACCCGCTCCATCCTGCGCGAACTGCCGGCGAACGGCAAATTGCTTGTGATCGAGATCAACCCCCGGTTTTGCGCCTTGCTTGCGCACATTCAGGATAAGCGCCTGATCGTGCATAACAGCAGCGCACAAGCGCTTCCGGAAGCCCTCGCGTTGCATGACCTGACTGCTCCGGATGCCATTGTTTCCGGTATTCCGTTTTCCACCATGAGTACCGACAGCGGAACACGGATACTACAGGCAGTAACAGCGGCACTCCGGCCCGGCGGGTGCTTTGTGGCCTATCAGGTCAGCAACCAGGTGCAGGATCT
>VFLF01000109.1 GCA_009885185.1 Nitrosomonadales bacterium
CTTATCCCACCCGCCCGATCCGCCTGCTGGTGCCCACCACGCCCGGCGGCAGCGTGGACGCTTTGGCGCGCGCCATCGGCACCAAGCTCTCGGACAAATTCGGTCAGCAGGTGGTGATTGATAACCGCGCCGGCGCGGGCGGCGTCATCGCGGGCGAACTCACCGCCAGAGCGCCTGCGGACGGTTACACGCTGATGCTCGGCACCGTCGCGGCGCTCGCCGCCAATGTCAGTCTTAAGAAGTCACTGCCGTACGATCCGCTGCGCGACTTTGCACCGGTGACGCTCGCCGCGACGCAAAATCTGATTCTGATCGTCAATCCGTCGGTGTCCGCCAAAACGGTAAAAGAACTCATCGCGCTTGCCAAAGCCAAGCCGGGGCAAATCACCTTCGCTTCCGCCGGCAGCGGCGCGGGCGGTCATTTGTCGGGGGAGTTGTTCAAGCTGCTGGCGGGCATTGATCTGCTGCACATTCCGTACAAGGGCATGGCGCCCGCGCTGGTGGATGTCATCAGCGGACAGGTGTCGCTGAGTTTTCCGAGCATCGCCACCGCGCTGCCGCAAATCAAATCCGCCAAGGTGCGCGCGTTGGCCGTCACCGGCGCGCGGCGTTCGCAAGCCGCAGCCGACGTGCCCACCATGCAGGAGGCGGGCGTGCCCGGTTATGAATCCGCCACCTGGTACGGCGCGGTCGCGCCCGCCGCCACACCGCGCCCCATCATCGCCAGACTCAACAACGAAATCGTCGCGATATTGAAACAGCCTGAGTTACGCGACCGCCTCGCCGCCGACGGCTCGGAGCCGCTGGGCAGCACGCCGGAGGAATTCGGCAAACATCTGAAATCCGAAATCGACAAATGGGCGAAGGTGGTGAAGGCCGCGGGCATACGCGCGGAGTAACGCGCCGACCCTAATCGCAAGCGCCGGAACTGCTTTTTCAACGTAAAATCCACGCCGACTCACGCCAACAACCACATCAACCACCGCACCGAGGCCCAACCATGAAAACCATCGACATCCACGCCCACATCATCCCCGACTCCATGTGGCGAGCGGTAGACGCCAAACAGGAATGGCACGGCTACAAACACGAACCCGGCGAAGGCCTGGGCGCGATGGTCGCGTGCGGCGCGCGCACCACCTTCACCTCGCCCAAGGTGCGCTACTCGCTGGAACAGCGCATCAAGGACATGGACGAGCAAAAAGTGGATGTGCAGGTGCTCAGCATCCACACGCCTTTCGTCGGCTATCACCTGCCACCCGAGCAGGGCCTGGCGCTCGCGCGCGAGTTCAACGACGAAGTCAGCGCCACCGTGCGCCGTTCGAATGGACGGCTCGCGGGGCTGGCTACGCTGCCGGTGCAGGACGTGAATCTCGCCATCAATGAGCTGGAGCGTGCAGTAGGGTTAGGCCTGAAAGGCGCATCGCTGGACACCCAGGTCAACGGTAAGGAATGGGACGAACCCGAGTTTCTGCCGTTTTTCAAAGCGGCCGAACAGTTGGGCGCGCTGCTCTTTTACCACCCGCAGCCGCAGAACAACTTCATGCTGAAGCGCAACCCGCGCCACGGTCTTAACAACAGCCTCGGTGTGATCGTCGACGACGCCATCGTCACTGCGGCACTGCTCTGCAGCGGCGTACTGGAAAAATGCCCCGATCTCAAAGTGTGCATCGCGCATGGCGGCGGCCCGGCCTGCTTCGCCATGGGTAGACTCGATCGTGGCTGGCACGACCGGCCAGCCACGCGCAGCACCCCCAAACCGCCCAGCGCGTACCAGAAAAAACTCTACTACGACACCGTCACCGGCGATGAAGTCGCGCTCAGATTCCTGATCGATCAGGTCGGCGCCGACCGCGTGGTGATGGGCAGCGACTGGCCGTTCGTGGCGTGGCATCCGTCGCCGGTGGCGTGGCTGCAAAGCCATGCGTCGATCACGGCAGCGGAGAAAGAAAAGATTCTTTGGAAGAATTTGGCGGAGTTGCTGGATATACGCTGAAGGCGTCGTGGCTGGTAACTGCCTTCGTAGCTACCGGCACCTCGGGCCACAGCGCGACACCTTTCATCATGCTGGCAGAGGGCAATTGGCAAGACGGGGCCCCATCACATCTGCAGCGCGGTTCTTTAACGGCCATAAAGTCGCGGCAGTTTAGTGCAATTAGCGAAGCCTGACGCCGCTGCCTTTTAACTGAAGGGGCTCCGCCAAAATTCAATCCAAACTAAGACCCGTGAGAAGTGGTTGTTCGGTAGCTGCCGATCGAATTGCACGGTCTATATCCCGAACAATCTCGATTAGCGGTCGAAGCTTATTTTTATCGGTCACCTTCAGCAAGCGCGTCAGTAATTTTCCTTTTGCTTGTCGCAATTGTGAACTGGAAACTGAAAAGGGTTGCCCGGGTGATTTTGCAATGTTTACTTCAGCTGCAGCATAGGCTTCTTCGATAATGTCTGACGGGTAAAATCTTTCTATGCCCAAAAAATCTGCCCCCATCTTAGATTCCGCATGATTTGCATTGGCCCTTATTACAAATCTGTCGCCAAAAGTTCCATACGCCGCGCGAGTACGTTTTATTTCTTGATCCGAAACTTCCCAGTCAAAAAGCGCCAGCAAAGGTGCATGTCTTTGCCTGTTTGAGATAAGACGGCTATTCCTTCGAATATAGTTTACTAAAGCGTCTTTTCCAGACGACTCGCCATCTTCCAAGTTTGGCAACGTTAAAAACCTTAAGTGATCGAGTCCTGCTACAGCCGCAGCGTGACTAAATGCCGTTGCATCAATCGATCCTTCAACAAGTACCACTGGATTCCAAGGAAATGCTAGCACCGGGTGCATCCAGCCAGATACCCCTTTTTCCTCAGCGGCTTTGGTTAGCGCCGGAATCGGTAGGGACGTCAATTCAGTCGCGCCGGATTTGGATTCAGCCCAGAAGCCAATATCTGATGCCATGGCGAAAATTGGAGAATGTGTTGTCTGCAGAATTTGCAGACTTGAATCCTTGTCCGAGCTCCAATCTTTTAGCAACCCCGCAAGCCTAGTTTCAAGGTCACGGTGAAGTGCTGATTCGGGTTCTTCTACCCCCCATATTGTTGCTTGACGCCATCCAAAAAATCTTCCGTAGTTTGTGTCGAGTGCATAAAGCACTTGATACAAAAAGAATGCTTGATGCCCAGTTCCCCAATCTTCATCTTGAACAATACCCCCGTGTGTTCCTTTAGCGCGAAACCCGGTCATCGAGAGCATCTCGCCTATGGAACCAGGGGTGGCCATACTCACCTCTTCCAGAGGGGCGCCAGCGCGATTCAGCGAGTTAGACGCATCTGCCAGCATTCGCGCAGCTGCCGCTTGTAACTGCGCTAAAAGGGCGGCACTGTGGGTTCCACCTTTCATTCGCATAAATACGGAGTTGGCTATTTCTTGACTCTCCTCCCTCAATATTTGTGAGGGAATGCTGCGATTCGGAATGTAGCGAAACAATATTAGACCAAGAAACTGGCGCGCCATTTCGCTTGAATTCTTGATCTCCGCCCCGTCTTTTGCTACGCAAATATGCTCGACCGGATTCCGCAGGGGGTCTAACTCCCAGTTTCGAACGACGGTAAATTTTCCACCGTACTTTTTAAGTCCTGAAAATTCGCTACGTAAATAAAAATTGCTAGGCAAATCGAAATCTACAGAAATGTTAATTCTCTTTTTGCGACGGCTGCGTGGAATTCTTTCAAAATGGTCTCGTGCAAAATCTAGCGGTTTATTTGGTTCAATTTCATTATTAAAAAATAAACTGAGCGCGCGCAACACATTTGATTTGCCGCTTGAATTTTTCCCCACAAAAGAAGTGAGGTCGGAAATCTTTTCTAGCGTTTGGTCTTCGATGGAACGCAGCCCTTCTATACGAACACTCTTGATCAGTCTCATGGCAAGCCTCTTTTTTACTTATATCTTGCTCATCTATCTGGCAATAGTATTGGAGCAGCCTTCTTTAATGCGCTATCTGCCTTACAACTACTCCGCCTTAATCCCCGCCGCCTTGCTAACCGCCTTCCACCGCTCCACTTCGCTCTTGATGATGTTGCCGAATTCCTGCGGCGTGTTGCCCACGGCTTCGGAGCCTTCGTGCAGCAGCAGGGTTTTCATTTCCGGTGTTTGCATCACGCGCGCGGCTATTCATCACACGATCTCAACGATGCTTTCTCCGAGTTCGAGCAATCGCAGTAACTCCGGCAAGTGGCTATCGATTCGGGAAATGATGTGAGCGGTTCGCGTGTTGCCCAGACGCACCCAGAGAATTGAAGGCCCCTCCCGTACCACTACCCGCCGCGCGGCAAAGTCTTCGTCCTTGGTTACGATGACAGCGTTGGCGGATAAGGCATGACTCCAGATGGCGCCGTCCGGGGCTTGCGCCAGCGCCACGTCGAACACGTGTTCGGCCTGATGTCCCTTATCGATGAAATACCGGGCCAGCGCAGGCGGCAACTGCGCATCCACCAGAAAACGCATGCTCAGGCCACGCGCAACACGGGGTGATCGGCCTGAATGGCGGCATATTCCAGCGCCGCGGTAATGTCGTTGGCTTCGAGGTACGGATAGTCGCGCAAAATTTCGGCGGTGGTCGCGCCCGCGGCCAAGAGGTCAAGCACATCCTTGACCCGCACCCGCATGCCGCGCAGGCACGGCCGACCGGCGCACAACCCGCTGTCTATGGTGATACGGTGCAATTGGCTCATGTCATACCTCCCGGAAATGCCTACTTGCCACTATACGTCAAAACAACAGTTACGCCAGCAGCCGAGCCTACTCCGCCTTAATCCCCGCCGCCTTGCTAACCGCCTTCCATCGCTCCACTTCCGACTTGATGATGCCGCCGAATTCTTGCGGCGAGTTGCCCACGGCTTCGGAGCCTTCATGCAGCAGCAGTGCCTTTATTTCCGGCGTTTGCATCACGCGCGCGGCTTCGGTGTGCCATTTGGTGACGATGGCAGCGGGCGTTTTCGCGGGCGCGAGCAAGCCGATCCACGACGAGTAGTCGTAGCCCGGCACGCCGGCTTCAGCGATGGTGGGCACGTCGGGTGCGGCGGTGGCGCGGCGGGCGCTGGATACCGCCAGTGCGCGCAGCCGGCCGGTTTTCACCTGCGGCAGCGCGGTGGAGATGGTGGCAAAGCTCAATTGCACTTCGCCGCTGATCAACGCGGTGACCGAAGGCGCGCCGCCTTTGTAGGGGATGTGCGCGAGGCTGATGCCGCTCATGTGCTTGAAAAGCTCCATCGACATATGCGTGCCGGTGGCCATGCCGCTGGAGCTGTAGTTGAGTTTGCCGGGCTGCGCCTTGGCGTGTGCGATCAACTCTTTTACCGATTTCACCGGCAGCGCGGGATGCACCACCAGTATCGTGGGCGAAGTCACCACCAGC
>VFLF01000581.1 GCA_009885185.1 Nitrosomonadales bacterium
GCGCTGCCCGATCTGCCGACGGTGGCCGAAGCCGGACACGCGGGATTTTTTGTTGATCTGTGGCTGGCGGTGTTCACGCCGGCGCAAACAACGGCAAGCAATGTGGCGCGGCTCAACAGCGAAATCCGCAAAGCCGTCGAATTACCCGCGCTGCGCGCGGAATACGCCAAAGTCGGCGTCGAACCGCGCGGCACGAGCGCTGATGAAGGCGCACAGTTCGTGCGCGCGGAACATGAGAAATGGGCGAAGGTCGTGCACGAGGCGAAACTCAAAGGCGCGAATTGATGGCCGGCATCATAATATATTGTAAGCATTTTTTTATTGAATAATTTATGAAACCTCCTGCCTTCGGTTATCACGATCCGCACACCGTGGCGGAGGCCGTCGCGTTGCTCGGCGCGCTGGATAACGCCAAGCTGCTGGCCGGCGGGCAGTCGCTGATGCCCATGCTCAACATGCGTTACGTGCTGCCCGATCATGTGATCGATTTGAACCGCATCGACGATCTTTGCTTCATTCGCGACGACGGCGCGGCGCTTCAGATCGGGGCCATGACGCGCCAGTGCGACATTGAATTTTCCAGCGTGGTGCGCGAACGTTGTCCGCTGCTGCACGAGGCGATTCAGCAGGTTGGCCACCGGCAGACGCGCAATCGCGGCACGCTGGGCGGTTCGCTGTGCCATCTGGATCCATCGGCGGAGTTGGTCACGGCGGCTGCCGCGCTCGACGCGGTGGTGACTGTCGCCGGCGCCAATGGAAGTCGCGAAATCGGCTTTGCCGATTTTGTACAGGGTTACATGACCACCGCCCTGGCGCCGGACGAAGTGCTGGTGGGTGCGCGATTTGCGCCGTGGCGCGCGGGTCACGGCCATGCCTTCGTCGAGTTCGCGCGCCGCCACGGCGATTTCGCGGTGGTGTCGGCGGCGGCGCTGCTCGAAACCGACGGCGCGCACATCACGCGCGCGTCACTCACGCTGGGCGGCGTTGGGCCTGCCCCGCTGCGTATGCGCGGGATTGAACAAGCGCTGACGGGGCAGGCGCCTTCCGCAGCCCTGTTTCGCGAGCTGTGCGAGCGCTGCCGCGATATTGATGCGATGGACGACGTGCATGCGCCGCGGGCGTACCGCCAACAACTGGCGGCGACGCTGTCGCGCCGCGCATTGATGCAGGCGCATGCGCGAATACGCCATGTCTGAGACGCGCACCCTCACGCTCACGGTCAACGGCGTCTCGCACACGCGCGAGACCGCCGTGCGCTTCACGTTGGCGGATTTTCTGCGCCAGCAATTGGGACTGACAGGTACGCACCTCGGATGCGAGCATGGCGTGTGCGGCGCCTGCACGGTGTTGATGGACGGGCGCTCGATCCGATCCTGTCTCTTGTTGGCGGTGCAGGCTGACGGGCGCGACATCACCACCGTCGAAGGCATCGCGCCCGGCCCGGATACCCTGCATCCCTTGCAGGAGGCGTTTCGCGACAAGCACGGCCTGCAATGCGGCTTTTGCACGCCGGGTATGTTGACCACGCTGCTGGAATTTTTGCGCGACAACCCGAACCCTACCGCCGATGAAGTGCGCGTGGCGATTTCCGGCAACCTGTGCCGTTGCACCGGCTATCAGGGCATCGTCGATGCCGCGCTCGAAGCCGCCCGGCGCATGCGCGGAGCGCAACCTTGAGCACGCCCGGCAAGATCATCGGCCGCCGCATCGAGCGCGTTGAAGACAACGCGTTGCTGCGCGGCGAGGGGCGCTTCGTCGACGACATTCAATTGCCCGGCATGCTGCACGCGGCCTATGTGCGCAGCCCGCACGGGCACGCCTTGATACGCGGCATCGACAAAACCGCCGCGCTGGCGCTGCCCGGCGTGCATGCGGTGTTGACGCGCGCGGACCTGTTGCCGTATCTGAAGACCGAGGAACTGGTGGTGGGGCTGCCGAGTTCCAGTTATCAGCAGGACCTTAACCGCGTGGCGCTTGCCGGGGACGAAACCGTGCATGTGGGTGAACCCATCGCCATCGTGGTGGCCGACAACCGCTACCTCGCCGAGGACGCGGCCATGCAGGTGGAAATCGATTTCGAGCCGCTGCCCGCCGCCTCCGATTGCCGCGATGCGCTCGCGCCCGGCGCACCGCGCGTGCATCTGCGCTCGCCGCACAATGTGCTGGCGGATTTCAACATGGGTTTTGGCGACGTCGATGCCGCGTTCGCCGCCGCGCCGCACGTGTTTCGCGAATCGCTTTTTACGCATCGCGGCGGCAGCCACTCCATCGAGTGCCGCGGCTGCGTGGCCGTATACGACAAGACCGAGGACCGGCTGACGTTGTGGAGCTCGACGCAGATGCCTCACGCCGCGCAGCGCCTGCTGTGCGACATGCTGGGGCGCGACGAAAACCAGGTGCGCGTGGTCACGCCCGATGTCGGCGGCGGCTTCGGCCCCAAGCTGGTGTTTTACCCCGAGGACGTGACCACTGCGGTCGCCGCGCTGATGCTCGGACGCCCGGTGAAATGGATCGAGGATCGCCGCGAACATTTTGTCGCCTCGACCCAGGAGCGCGATCAATACTGGGAGATGGAGATCGCGGTGGACGCCGAGGCGCGTATCCTCGGCGTGCGCGGCGAGATGATTCACGATCACGGCGCCTACACCGCGCGCGGCATCAATCTCGCGCACAACGCCGCCGAAACCGTGACGCTGCCGTACGATGTGCCCGCGTTTTACATGCGCGTGCGCGTGGCGCTCACCAACAAGGTGCCGGTGACGCCGGTGCGCGGCGCGGGCCACCCCGAAGGCACGTTCGCGATGGAGCGCCTGCTCGACCGCGTGGCGCGCGAGTTAAAGCTAGACCGCGCCGAAGTGCGCCGCCGCAACCTGATTCCCGCCGAGAAAATGCCGTACACCAAGCCGCTCAAGACGCGCGGCGGCACACCGGTGCTGCTCGACAGCGGCGACTACCCGAAGTGCCAGCAGTCGGCGCTGGATGCGGCGGGCTGGGCGGCGTTTCCCGCGCGGCAGGCGCGCGCGCGCCTTGAAGGCCGCTATCTGGGCATCGGTCTCGCCAATTTCGTCAAGGGCACGGGGCGCGGGCCGTTCGAGGCGGTGACGGTGCGCATCGCGCCCTCGGGCCGCGTGCATGTCTACACCGGCGCAGCCGCGATGGGGCAGGGCACGCGCACCATGCTGGCGCAGGTGGTGGCCGAGCAACTCGGCTCGGAGCTGGCCAACATCACCGTTACCGCCGGCGACACGGCGGGCATACCCATCGGCATCGGCAGCTCCAACAGCCGCGTCACGGTGATGGCGGGTTCGTCGGCGCATGTGGCGGCGGTGAGCGTGCGCGAAAAAGCGTTGATCGTCGCCGGGCACTTGCTCAAAACCGACCCCGCCGGGCTGGAGATTCACGGCGGCAATGTGCATGTCACCGCCTCGCCTGACCGGACCGTGAGCCTCGCGCAGGTGGCGCGCGCGGTGGGCGGCATCGCGGGTTACCTGCTGCCCGGCGGCGTCGCGCCCGGCATGGAGGCCACCGAGCATGTGGTGATCGATGATATGGCTTACCCCAACGGCACTGCGGTGGCCGAGGTCGAAGTCGATGTGGAAACCGGCGGCGTGCGTCTTGCGCGTTACGTGTTCGCGCACGATAGCGGGCGCGTCATCAACCCGATGATCGTGGACGGCCAGTTGCACGGCGGCATGGCGCACGGCATCGGCAACGCCCTGTATGAGCGCATGCTGTACGACGCCAACGCGCAGCCACTCACCACCAATCTCGGCGAGTACCTGCTGGTGACCGCCACCGAACTGCCGAAGTTTGAATTGATACATCACGAATCGCCGTCGCCGTTAAATCCACTGGGCGTCAAGGGCGTGGGCGAATGCGGCGTGATTCCCGCGCCGGCGGCCATCATCTCAGCGGTGGAAAACGCGCTGGAGCCGTTCAACGTGCGTATTACGCAGACGCCGATTTCGCCGGCGGAGATCATGGCGTTGCTTCAACGTGGCTAATTCCTTCCCGGCGCCGCGCGTGGCCGGTTTACAATAGCGTATCCAACCAGAGGCGCCATTCCCGCATGACTACCATCACTTACGCATCCGCTCCTGAAATCGCGGGCCAGCCCGGCAGCGGGCATTCACCGGCGCAGTGTCCGGTCGAAGAAACGCTGTGCCCCGTGGCCGCGCACGAATGGGTGAACGACGAATACAAACACCTCGTGGTCAAGGCCACGCCCAAGACGCTGGCGGCGCAGCCGGGACAGTTTTTTCAATTGCTGTGCCCGTCGCCGGATGAAGGCGATTTGTGGTTCCGGCGCCCGCAGAGCGTGTATCGCGTCGCGCGCTCCAGCGGGCGGCTGGAGTTTCTGTATAAGATCGCGGGCCGCGGCACCCAAGGGTTGGCGACATTGAAGCCGGGCGACATGCTCAATATGGTGGGGCCGCTCGGCGTGGGGTTTCATCTGAAACCCGAATGGAAGCACGTGGTGGTGCTGGGCCGCGGCGTGGGGCTCGCGACCATGGCGCCGATTTCACAGATGGCGGGCGAGCACGGCGTGCGAGTGACCGCGCTGCTGTCGGCGCGCAGCCCCGAGCTCGCATTGGCCGCCGATTTGTTCGAGAGCGTGGGCACGGTGATCAAGCTGCTCGACACCGACGGCAGCAGCGCGGTCGAAAACGTCGAGTCGATTCTGCGCCGGCTGATCGCGGAAAAAAAAGCCGATGCATTTTTCACCTGTGGCTCGAACCGTCTGATGCAACTGATGAAAAAACTTGGGCGCGAGCACAACATACCCGGCCAGATGGCGATGGAGCAGATCATGGCGTGCGGCCTGGGCCCGTGTTACATCTGCGTGCGTACCTTTGAAGTCAACGGCAAACTCGAAATGCGCCGCGTGTGCGTTGAAGGCCCGGTATTCGATTTGCAGGAGTGTCTCGGATGGTAGATCTCTCGGTCAATATCAGCGGGCTGCGGCTTGCCAATCCAGTGATGCCGGGGTCGGGCACGTTCTCGGCGGAGTTCTGCAAGGTCATCGATTTAAACCGCCTCGGTGCGCTGGTCACCAAGACCGTGTCGCGGCCGTTTCGTCCCGGCAATCCGCCGCCGCGCGTGTCGGAAATCGAAGCGGGCATGATTAACTCCATCGGGCTGCCGACCAAGGGACTGCAATATTTTCTCGAGCACCAGTTGCCGGAGTACAAGCAGTTCACTCCGCCGCTGGTATGCAGCATCACGTCGGACAAGATCGACGATTTCGTGGCGATGGCGCGTGATGTCAGCGTGCCCGGCGTGGACGCGATCGAGCTGAATATCTCGTGCCCGACGCGCGAGCCCGGCGGCGGCAATTTCGCGCTGAACGAGGAGCACACCTACCAGGTGGTGAAACTCTGCCGCGAGGCTACGCAAAAGCCGCTGTGGGCGAAGCTCTCGCCCAACGCCGGTGATATTTCCGCCGTGGCGGAAGCCGCCGAGAAAGGCGGCGCGAACGCGGTCACGGTGTCGAACACCATCCTCGGCCTGAAGATCAATCTCGACACCTACCAGTCGTATATCGGCCAGGGCTACGGCGGCATTTCCGGCCCCGGCATCAAGGCCATCATCCTGCGCATGGTCAACCAGTGCGCGCGCTGCGTGAAAATCCCCGTCATCGGCTGCGGCGGCATCATGAAGGGGGAAGATGTGGTCGAGTACCTGCTCGCGGGCGCGACTGCGGTGGAAGTGGGCTACGCGAGTTTTCGCAGCCCCACCGCGATGATCGCCATCATCGAGGGGTTGGAGAAATGGTGTGACCAACGCGGCGTCAAAACCGTGGCCGAACTCACCGGCGCGATGAAAGCGCACCCGCCGCGCGACGTGTATCAGGCGGGCATGATGGGCATCAGCTAAATCTTTTTTGCCGCGGCACTCAATGGACATCGACAACGCATTTGAAGTGCCGTTGCCGCCCGCGCAAGCCTGGGCGCTGCTGCTCGACATCCAGCGCATCGCCGGCTGCATCCCGGGCGCGGAACTCACCGAAGTGGTGGACGAGCGCACCTACAAGGGCAAGGTGGCGGTGCGGCTGGGGCCGGTAGCGTTGACGCTTGCGGGGCAGGCAAATTTCGAGCACATCGACCACGAAGCGCGCATCGCGCGCGTCAAATGCAAAGGCAGCGACACCAAGGGGCGCGGCGCCACTGATTCGATGATCACGTTTCGCGTCGAGCCCGCCGCGACCGGTGCGATGGTGCGCATCCATAGCCAGGTGACGCTCTCCGGATCGATCGCGCAGTACGGGCGCGGCGCGGGCATGATCCAGAGTCTCGCCTCGCAGATCATTCAGCAGTTCGGCGCGTGCCTGAAAACGCGCATTGAAAAACCGGATGCCGAAACCACCGCCAAACCCATCGCAGGTCTGTCACTGATCGCCCACGCGGCGCTGGATTCAGTGAAAGAGCGATTTAAAAAAACACAATAAAAAAATACTGACATTACTCCGGCTGTACGCCGGCGAGTTTCACCGCACGCCCCCATTTTTCCAGTTCGGCCTTGGCGAAGGCGGCGTACTGCATGCTGCTCAGGGTCATCGGCTCCATACCCTGGCGGCCGATTTGTTCGCGGAAATCCGCGCCGGAGGTCACTCTGGCCATTTCAGTGCGCAGCCGTTCGATGCGCGCGTGCGGCGTTTTGGCCGGCGCCATCAGCGCGTACCACGCCGGCGCATCAACGCCTTTCACCTGTTGCTCGATTAACGTCGGCACCTCGGGCGCGAGCGCCGCGCGCGCGGGGTGGGTCACGGCGAGCGCGGTAAGCCGTCCGCCGCGCACATGCGGCAGCACCGCGGTAAGCGAGCTGAACAGAAGCTGCGATTCACCCGCGAGCAAGGCGGTGGCCGCCGGCCCGGTGCCCTTGTAGGCCACATGCACGAGGTTGACGCCGAGCGCGTGCTTGAGCAACTCCGACATCAAATGCAGATTGGTGCCGACGCCCGACGAGGCGTAATTCAGTTTGCCCGGCTGCGCCTTGGCGAGCGCGACCAGTTCCTTGATGTTGCGGATGCCGAGCGCCGGATGCGTCACCAGCATGTGGTACGAAGAGGCGATCATGTCCACCAGCGCGAAATCCGCCAGCGGATCGTACGGCACCTTGCCCAGATTGGGGCTTACCGCGAGCGGCCCGACAAAACCCAGCAGCAGCGTGTAGCCGTCGGGCGCGGCTTTCGCGGTGAGGTCGGTGGCGAGGTTGCCGCCGGCGCCGGCGCGGTTGTCCACTATCATGATCTGGCCCAGACCGCTGCTCATGCGCGTGGCGAGTATGCGCGCCAGCACGTCGTTGCCGCCGCCCGGCGCGAAGGGCACCAGAAAGCGCAGCGGCTTGTCGGGATAGAGCGGTTGCGCCGCGCCCGCGGGCGCGCTGAACGCGAGCATGAGCGCGGGCACGCACAGCGGCACTACTCCACAGGTTTGCAAACGCGAGGGCATGGATGTCCGGCTCCAGACGGGGCGTGTCATTATAGCCGCCGGGTCACGGCGTAGACGACTATCGGCGATTCGCCGGCGCGTCGCTGCGCCACAATTGCGCGCGCCAGCGCAGCACCAGCAGCAGCATCACCAGCAGTGCGCTTGACGCCATCAGAGTAGCCGTCATCGGGTAGCCCAGGCGCGGGATCAGCCAGCCCGCGAGAAACAGGCCCGGCACGTTGCCGTAAATCATGAGCATGCGTATGCCCATGATGCGTCCGCGAAATTGTTCATCGCAATTGCGAATCAGCATGGTCGCCATCGCGATTTGACTGAGGCCCTGCGATAGTCCGGCGAGCAGCAGGAACGGGATGCCCGTCGTCGGCTGCGCGGTGTTCACGAAGAACATCAGCGATAGCAGCCAGCCCGCGCTGAAAATAATCACGGTGCGCGCCGGGCGCACATGATGGCCGATGCGGCTCATCACCACCGAACTCATCAGCGCGCCGAATCCGCCTGCCGCGACCAGAAGGCCAAGGCCGGTTTGATCGGTGAGATAAATATCTTTCGCCATCACCGGCATGAGCCCATGCATCAAGGGGAACGCGGAACAGTTGAGCAGAAACGCAAAACACATTGAGGCGAGCAGCAGCGGGGTGTTCCATGCATACGACAGGCCCGCGCGCAGGTCTCCCCATGGCGAGGCGCGATCGGGTTTCGCCGGTGCGGGGCGCAACCCGGCGCCGGGGGCCGCGCTCTTCAGCGTAAGCATGGTACTGAGGGCGTAGAGGCTCGCGACCACAGTGTATGCCGTGCCGATGCTGAACAGCGCGACCAGCCCCGCCCCGGCGAGCGCGCCGGCGATCTTGGCGGTATCCAGCGTGGTGCGCTGTATGCTCATGGCGCCCATCAGTTTTTCGGCGGGCATGGTGGCGCCGATCAGCGCGGCGCGCATGCCGGGATCAGAGGGCCGTACCAGTCCCATCACGCCGGCGATGGCGAACACGTACGCCGGGGTGAGCAGGCCGCTGTAGGCCAGCGTCATCAGCGTCAGCGCCAGCGCGGTGTACGTCGCGCGCATGGCGGTCAACACGATGCGATGCCCGATGCGGTCGCCCATCACGCCGAACATCGGCGCCAGCAGGGTGCCCATGTGTTGCAGCGAGACAAACACCGTGAACATCAATACCGAGCGCGTTTCGACCAGCATGTACCAGCCGAGGATCAGCGTCTCCATCTCGAACGCCCACGACGTAGCGAGATCCGCAGGCCACTGAAAGCGAAAACTGCGCACGCTGAATGGCGCGAGGGCCGGGGAGCGTGCCGGCGGGTCGGATGAAGAGGGCAAGGCCATGCTGATAGGGCGATTTTTTTAGTGCCGGAGTACCGAGGCTTCGACGATACCAGCAAGTTCCGCGAATGCGCTGGCCGTCACCACATAATGGATTGCCGTGGCGCGTGAGTACCGTGAATTCTCACGGTAGAATACGCCGACGGTTTGCATGAGCCAGAGCAGGTCGAGGTTCAGGGCCGCATGCACTGGCGCAACACACACCTCCGGAATCGGTCGTCGTTGATACCGAAGCAAGCGCGCTGTTTAGGTGTATTATTGTAAGTATCTGTTTTAATTGAATAAATAATATCGTAGCGACACACAACGCTACACCAACGCTACACTTAAGCGAGGCACGGATGGATCAACATCAGCATTCTCAGCTATTCAAAGTCGGCAACGCGCAGGTTTCGCGCTTTGAAGACATGCGTTTGATTACCGGAAACGGCAAATATTCCTCCGATTGGAATACGCCCGATCAGTTGCATGCGTGTTTTCTGCGCTCGGATCGCGCGCACGCGCGCATCGTGTCGATCAACTACGACAAGGTGGGGCAAGTTAAAGGCTTGGTGGGTGTATACACCGGCGCGGATGCGCAGGCGGCCGGCTATCTGCGTTCGGCGAGTTTTCTGCCGCCCACCGGCAAGGGTGGCATGAAGGCGCGCGTGCCGGCGCGGCCGTGTCTGGCCATCGGCAAAGTGCGTTTTGTCGGCGACCCGGTGGCGATGGTGATCGCCGAGTCGCATCTCGCGGCGCAGGATGCCTGCGAGCTAATCGAAGTGGTGTACGAAGATTTGCCCGCGATCGTCGATCCGGTCGAAGCCTTGAAGCCGGGCGCGCCGCAGTTGCACGATGATGTGCCCGGCAATTGCCCGGTCGAGGCCGAAAGCGGCAGCGAAGCCCCGGTGATGGATGCCATCGCCAAGGCCGCGCATGTGACCAAGATCACCGTCGATTGCACGCGGGTGACCGCCAGCCCGATGGAGCCGCGCGCCGCGCTGATTGAATACAAAGCGGATTCAGATAGTTACGTGGTGCATACGCCGTCGCAGGGCGTGAACATGACGCGCAAGCAGTTCGCCACCTATGCCAATCTGGGCGAAGACAAATTCCGCGTCGAGATTCAGGATGTCGGCGGCGGCTTCGGCCAGCGCAGCACGGTGTACCCGGAATACGTGTCGATGATGATGGCCGCCAAGGCGCTGCAACGTCCGATCAAGTGGGTGTCTACGCGCACCGAGTGCTTCCTCACCGACACGCATGGCCGCGCCAATATCATTACCGCCACGCTGGCGATGGACAAGAACGCGCAGTTCACGGGTTTACGCATCGACTGGATCACCGATCAGGGCGCGTATCTGTCGCCCACCGGCCCGGCCGGGCACATTCGTAACGCCACCACCTGCATGAACGGCGTCTACAAGATTCCCGCGCTGTATGGCCACTTCAAAGTGGCGCTGACCAGCACTGGCTGGGTGGCTGCCTATCGCGGCGCGGGCCGGCCCGATATCGCTTACGCCATCGAGCGCGCGGTGGATGCCGCGGCGCTGGAACTGAACATGGATCCGGCGGACCTGCGCCGCCGCAACTACGTGCCGATGAATGAGTATCCGTACAAATCCGCCACTGGTTCCACGATTGAAATCGCTGATCTGCCGGGGTTGTCGGCCAGGGCGCTGACGCTGGCCGACTGGTCGGGCTTTGAGTCGCGCCGCGCCGCCAGCGCCAAAAAGGGCAAGCTGCGCGGCATCGGGATGGCATCGGTGATCGAGCCCACCGGCGCAGGCATGTATCCACGCGACGAAATCGAAGTCACCGTGGGCGCCGACGGCATCGTGACGCTGCACACGGTGTCGCACTCGCAGGGGCAAGGGCACGAAACCTCGTTTGCGATGGTGACGGCCAACGCGCTGGGCATCCCTGCCGAGCGCGTCAAGGTGCGCCAGGGCGACGCGGATCGTTCGGTCACCATGATCGGCAATCACTCTGGCGGTTCGCGTACCATGGTGGGCGCCGGCACGGTGTGCCACATCGCGGCCAACAAGCTGATCGACGCCGGCAAATCGCTGGCGGCGGAAGACCTCGGCGTGGAACCCTCGCAGGTGAATTACAGCAAAGGTGAATTCTCGTCACCGCATAGCAAGAAAAAAGTCACGCTGGGGCAAGTGGCGGCGAAGAAAAAGCTGTCGGTGATCGGCGAAGGCACGTTTACCTCGACCTACCCCAACGGCTGCCACATCACCGAAGTGGAAATCGATCCCGATACCGGCGTTACCGACATCGCGTCGTATCTGTCGGTGGACGACTGCGGGCATATCGTCAGCCACACCATCGTTGAAGGCCAGATGCACGGCGCGGTGGTGCAGGGCCTGGGCCAGGTGTTCGGCGAGCACATCGTCTACGACAAGGATTCCGGGCAGATGATTACCGGCAGCTTCAGCGATTACATCATGCCGCGCGCGGGGCAATTGAAATCCATCCAGATGGAAGAGTACACCACGCTGTCGAAGCTCGGCCCGCTGGGCATCAAGGGCATGGGCGAATCGGGTTGCACCGCGTCGCTGCCGGCGCTGGTCAACGCGGTATGCAACGCGCTCGGTGTCAGACACCTCGATATGCCGCTCACGCCGTCGAAGGTGTGGGCAACCATTCAGCAAACCAAAGCACAACAAGCCAAACACTAAGGACTGAGACCATGCATACCTTCAGTTACGTCAAAGCAAAATCCCTCAAGGACGCCGGCGACATGCTGGCAGCGCACGCCGACGCGAAGTTGCTCGCCGGCGGCATGACCTTGATCCCGACGATGAAAGCGCGTCTCGCGCAGCCGTCGCACCTGATCGACATCGGCGGCATCGCCGAGCTGTCGGGCATCGAAGCGAAAGACGGCAAGCTCACCATCGGCGCGGCGACCCGGCACGTGGAAGTCGCCAAATCGGCGGTGGTGAAAAAAGCCATTCCCGCGCTGGCGTATCTCGCCAGTCAAATCGGTGATCCGCAGGTGCGTAATCGCGGCACCATCGGCGGCTCGCTTGCCAATAACGATCCGGCGGCGGATTATCCTTCGGCGGCGTTATCGTTGGGCGCGAGGATTGTGACCACCAAACGCGAAATCTCGGCGGATGATTTCTTTCAGGGCATGTTCGCCACCGCGTTGGGCGCGGGCGAGATGATCGTGAAGATCGTGTTCCCGGTGCCCGCCAAGGCGGCCTACGAAAAATTTCCGCATCCGGCGTCGGGTTATGCCATGGCGGGATCGTTTGTAACGCAAACCAGCAAGGGCGTGCGCGTGGCGATCACCGGCGCGGGGCCGGGCGTGTTTCGCTGGAAAGACGCGGAAGCCGCGCTGGGCAAGAAATTGAATGCTTCCGCGGTTGAAGGTCTTGCTGTCGATGCGACCGACCTTAACGAAGACATGCACGGCACCAAGGAATATCGTGCAAATCTCGCCAAAGTAATGACCAAACGTGCTGTTGCCAAAATCTCGGGGAAATAATCATGGCCAAAGTCGAACTCAAAATTAACGGCAAGCAGCATTCATACGATGTTGAAGACCGCACGCTGCTGGTCAACCTGATCCGCGATCATGCGCAACTCACCGGCACACACGTCGGCTGCGACACCAGCCAGTGCGGCGCGTGTACGATTCACATGAACGGCGCGGCGGTAAAATCCTGCACCGTGCTCGCGGTACAAGCCAACGGTGCCGACATCACCACCATCGAAGGCATGGCCAAGGGCGACAAGCTGCACC
>VFLF01000133.1 GCA_009885185.1 Nitrosomonadales bacterium
CAGTATGTATTTCCAGAGCGGGTAGCGGTTCATTTTGAGGCCGTGAACGATTGAACAGATGAACGAGTGAGCGGGAAACAGCGATCCGGCGAACTGACTCGTTCCCTAGATGTTCTTGATGGTGCCCTTGGGAAGCACCACCACTACGGCGGAGCGCTGAATCTGGATTTCAACGCCATTGGCGATTTCCAGCGTGACATAGGATTCATTGAGCTTGGTCACACGGCCGAGTATGCCGCCGCCGCTGATGATCTCGTCGCCTTTTTGCAACGCCTCGACCATCGCCTTGTGTTCTTTGGCGCGCTTCATCTGCGGACGAATCATCAAAAAATACAGCACGCCGAACATCAACACGATGAGCAGCATGCTTTCGATGCCGCCACCCTGCGGTGATGCCGGCGCGCCCTGCGCCCATGCTTGACTGATAAACATTTACTGACCCTCTCCCCGGAATATGGCTTTAAAGCGGCTTTTGGTCACGTTGCGGCACGACGCCGATAATTCAAGCTCGGCCACGCCAAAACCTTTGTATTTTAACCTATTTCCACACTTTGAGACTCACCATTCAGACGCAATCCGGCTGCATGCGATGCCAGATTTCCGGCGGCAATGGCCTCGCGCAACCCGCGCATGAGCTGCTGATAAAAGTGCAGGTTATGCAGCGTATTCAGTTGCGCGCCAAGGATTTCATTGATTTTTTGCAAATGATGCAGATAGGCGCGGGTGAAATGGGTGCAGGTATAACACCCGCACGCCGGGTCCAGCGGCTTCATATCGTCGCGATACCGTGCATTGCGCAACTTGATGACGCCTTCACTGGTATACAGCCAGCCGTTGCGCGCGTTGCGCGTGGGCAGCACGCAATCGAACATGTCGATGCCCGCCATCACCGCGTTGACAATATCCGCCGGCGTGCCCACCCCCATCAGATAACGCGGCTTGTCCGCCGGCAAGCGCGGCGCGGTGTGGTTCAGTATGCGCAGCATGTCTTCCTTGGGCTCGCCCACTGACAGGCCGCCAATGGCGTAGCCGTCAAAGCCGATGCCCTGCAAACCCGCCAGCGAGGCATCGCGCAGGTGCTCGAACATGCCGCCCTGCACGATGCCGAACAGCGAGTTGGCGTTGTCCGCGTGTGCGGTTTTGGAGCGCGCCGCCCAGCGCAGCGATAGCTCCATCGACGCGCGCGCCTCGCTCTCGGTGGCCGGATGCGGCGTACATTCGTCGAACACCATCACGATGTCGGAGTTCAGCACGCGCTGGATGCGCATCGATTCCTCGGGCGACAAAAAGCACGCATCGCCATTCACCGGCGACTGGAACTTGACGCCTTCCTCGGTGATTTTGCGCAGCGCTCCCAGGCTGAACACCTGAAACCCGCCAGAATCGGTGAGTATCGGCCCGTCCCAGCCCATAAAGCGGTGCAGGCCGCCGTGTGCGCCGATGACCTCCAGCCCCGGCCGTAGCCACAGGTGGAAAGTATTGCCCAACACAATCTGCGCACCGATCTCGCGCAAATCGGTCGGCCGCATGGCCTTGACCGTGCCGTAGGTACCCACCGGCATGAAGGTGGGCGTGTCGATGTCGCCGTGCGCGGTGCGCAGCACGCCGCGCCGGGCTAAGCCATCCGAATGCGTAACTTTGAATTCCATCTTAAAGAGCCAACCAAAATAAAATCCCCTTTCCCCCGCGTTTGGGGGAGAGAGTTAGGGTGAGGGGGGCAGCCAGTATCACCGATCCAGGCAACTTCAAGAAATTAACGCCGTGAGCGCTCGACGCATGTCCGCAGACATCGTCACCGGACGCTGCGTCTGCCGCTCACACGCCACATGCACGAAATGCCCCTGCGCCGCCGCCAGCGGTTCGTCGTTGCGGAAGATCCCGATCTCGTAGCGCACGCTGCTCGTGCCCAGGTGCGCCACACGCAGGCCGCAATGAACCACGTCGGGAAACGCGATGGGACTGAAAAACTGGCAGCCGGTATCCACCACCAGCGACACCACGGGCGAGTGGTCCAGATCCAGCAGGCCCTGGCGCATCAGGTATTCATTCACCGCCGTGTCGAAAAATGAATAGTAAACGACGTTATTCACATGCCGATACACATCGTTGTCCATCCAGCGCGTGGTGATGGTGATGAAATGCCGGTAGGCGTCGCGGGTGTTCGGTTGCAGGCGTATCATCGGGTTTTCTTCTCGATCAGCATCGCATCGCCATAGCTGAAAAAACGATAGCGTTGCGTAATCGCATGCTGGTAAGCGCGGCGAATATTCTCCATGCCCGCGAACGCCGACACCAGCATCATCAGCGTGGATTTGGGCAAATGAAAATTCGTCAGCAAGCGATCAACCACCATGAATTCATAGCCCGGCGTGATAAACAAGCGCGTGTCGCCGGTTCCCGCCCGTAGCTCGCCGTCCGCGGCGGCGGACTCCAGCGCGCGCAGGCTGGTGGTGCCCACCGCCATCACTCGCGAGCCGCGTGCGCGCGCCGCCGCGATCGCATCCACGACCGGCTGCGGCACGTCATACCACTCGCTGTGCATCTGGTGCTCACGCAAGTCGGTTACCCGCACCGGCTGAAACGTGCCCGCGCCGACATGCAAGGTCACGTGTGCGATGCTCACGCCCCGTTGCTTTAGCGCTTCGAGCATCGCAGCATCAAAATGCAGTCCCGCCGTGGGTGCGGCCACAGCGCCCGGGGC
>VFLF01000603.1 GCA_009885185.1 Nitrosomonadales bacterium
ACCGGCGGAGCAGAAACGATTCAAAGTCTGCTCGCAGGCGCGTACCGGTCGGATTTGGGCTTCTGGGCTAGTGTCATTGCGGGCATCACCCTGCTGGTGGCCGCAACCACAGTGTTTGCAGAACTCAAGGACAGCCTCGACGTCATCTGGGGACGGAAAAGCCCTCCCGGCAGCGGAATCATGGCTATTGTGCGCGGGCGTTTACTCAGCTTCGGACTTATTCTGATCATGGGATTCCTGTTGCTGGTTTCCCTGGTCGCCAGCGCTGCGCTTGCGGCGTTGCAGAAATACTGGGGCAGCGCTTTCGGAAATATGGGATGGCTGCTGGAGGCCCTTAACTCGGCGTTTTCCTTCGTCGTGGTTTCTATCCTGTTTGCCTGCATCTATAAATGGTTACCTGACCCGCGTATCGCATGGCGTGATGTGGTGGTGGGCGCAGCCTTCACCGCTGGGTTATTCACGCTGGGCAAGTTCCTGATCGGATTATATCTGGGCAACAGTCAAGTTGCCGCGGGTTTCGGCGCAGCCGGCTCACTCATCATGATTCTACTTTGGGTTTATTACTCGTCACAAATATTTTTTATAGGTGCCGAAATCACTCACGTGAGTGCCGAACGCCGCGGAGCTGTTTAGAGACATGGTCGCGGGCTTAAGAAAGCGGTTGGCGGCGCGACGACAATCCTCGTGGCATCCTTACGTTTCCGCCGAAGCTATTTCCGCAGTAATTTATGTGTGGCACCGAACGGAATTATTACTGCGCGAAGTGGACACTACGATAAGGTGCATTCACAAACTCGCGTATGTGGAACTCCAACTCAAGCATGAGCATTCAAGGAAAATGTCGGCGAAGCAGTGATTACGACAAAGTAGTCACTGCGACAGTAGGATAACAATTAGAGAAAGGAAACATATTATGGGTCTCGATCAGAAGGGTGACATTGTTTTCCGGGTTGCTCGGGGGGAAAACAGCAAGTGGGATGTGAATGAAAAAGGATTCGACAAACCGCTGGCATCATTTGACAGCGAGCAGGATGCCCGCAGTTATGCCAACGATATCGCCAAGACCAAGCTTGGGTCCACGGTGGTCGTCGAAACGTAATTCGCCGGCTGTGCAAGCGTATCGAAAAAAGGCATTGCAGTACCTTTATTCATCGTTTCACACGATTTAAAGCTGGACGACGCACCCGATGCCTACAAACATTTCGATGCACGCGACGAAGGATGGACCAAGGTCTGCCTGCATCCATAGAAGCACACTGAACATTTTGCCCCCTTTACCATACTACTTCAATGAGGATTTGCCATGAAAAAACGCATATTAGCTGCAACTGTTTTGACCTGCGCACCCTTTGTTGTCTCCGCGGCCGCGCCAGTTGGAACCGACAGTTCGAAAGCATCGGGCGCGATGTCCAAGACGGGCACGAAATATAACGCCGACGGCGACATGCAGGCAGTGTTGGACGCTTTAACGGCCATGAACGGAAAACCCATTGAGACGCTTGAGCCGGCCGATGCCCGCAAACAGCCGACGCCTACGGACGCTGTGATGGCGATTCTTAAAAAGCAGGGAAAGGACACTACACCCACGGCGCTTGTTCCCGGCGTAACTAGTGCGGACAGCACGATACCGGGCCCGGCGGGTTCCTTACCCGTGCGCATATATACCCCGGCTGGAAACGGCCCGTTCCCCATCGTGGTTTATTTTCACGGGGGTGGCTGGGTGATTGCAGACCTGAAAGTGTATGACGGCGGCGCGCGAGGCATCGCCAAGGCGGCCAACGCGGTGGTGGTGTCTGTAGGCTATCGGTTAGCGCCTGAGGCCAAGTTCCCAGCCCAGCACGAAGACGCGCTCGCAACTTACAAATGGGCGGTTGCGAACGCGGCATCGATAAAGGGTGACGCCAAACGCATGGCGATTGCAGGAGAGAGTGCGGGGGGGAATTTGGCGCTGGCGACTGCGATTGCAGCCCGAGACCAGAATTTGACACTGCCATTACACGTGGTCTCGGTGTATCCGATAGCGCAGGCAACTGATCTCTCAACGCCTTCTTATGTCGATAGTTCGCAAGCCAAGCCGCTGAACAAACCGATGATGGAATGGTTTGCGAAACATGCCTTGGGCAAGCCGACCGACAAAAAAGATCCACGTATCGATCTCGTGAATGCCAACCTGAAAGGCTTGCCGCCGGTGACGCTCATCAACGCACGCATTGACCCGCTGCGCAGTGATGCCGATTTACTCGTTGTGTCGCTCAAGAAAGCGGGCGTTAAGGTTGAGCACAAAATATACGATGGCGTGACACACGAATTCTTTGGCATGGCTGCGGTAGTTGCGAAGGCCAGAGACGCGCAGAATTTTGCAGGCGAGCAGTTAAAGCAATCTCTGGGCGCCAAGCGCTAGTGTATTGTTCGCGATTCAAAGAACTGTTTGTGAACTGCCATATACCAAGAGTTATGCTATGAATTCTCTCGTCCGAGGTAAGTAGACCAATCACTGCTGCGGCCATAGAGAATTAGCGCTTAATTGCTAACCGCGACTGCTTTTGTAGCGGGCGGAAGGATCTGTCGGGGCATGCGGGCGAAGTGCTGGTTTCGTTTTCTGTTTCCAATGCAAGATCGCTTCCACTGCACCTGACAGTTGCAAGACCACGCGCAGCTGAGCCGAAGCCGGGTAATTGTCAATCCTTCCACTCTTGAGCAGGGTATTATGTGGCGTTTTGCTGTCCGTATTGTCAGTTTGATTGTGACGACCGTAGCGCTTGGCGCGTGTTCACCGTTGAGTATCATCAACAGTTTGACGCCAGCTGATACGTATATAGCCACCGTCGGTATCGAGTATGGACCTGATCCGCGTGAAAAATTGGACGTGTATCAG
>VFLF01000869.1 GCA_009885185.1 Nitrosomonadales bacterium
CAGCGCTGGCGCTGTGCGAGCTGGCCGAGCGCGCCGGCATACCCAAGGGCGTGATTTCGGTGATTACCGGTTCCGCCGGCCCGGTGGGCAAGGAGCTCACCACGCATCCGCTGGTGCGCAAGTTCACCTTCACCGGCTCGACGGAAATCGGCAAGCTGTTGATGGCGCAATGCGCCAGCACGGTGAAAAAAGTCTCGCTTGAACTCGGCGGCAATGCGCCGTTTATTGTGTTCGACGACGCGGATATTGATTCGGCGATCGAGGGCGCAATGGCCTCCAAGTTCCGCAACACTGGGCAAACCTGCGTCTGCGCGAACCGCATTTTTGTGCAGGATGGCGTCTACGATCAGTTCGCGGCCAAGCTCGCGGCGAAAGTGGCGGCGATGCCGGTGGGCAACGGCATGGAAGCCGGCATGATGCAAGGCCCGTTGATCGACAAGAACGCAGTGCTGAAAGTCGAGGAACACATCGCCGACGCGTTGAGTAAAGGCGCGCGCGTGGTTACCGGCGGCAAGCGCCACGCCAAGGGCGGACAGTTTTTTGAACCGACGGTGCTGGCGGATGTGACATCCAACATGAAAATCACGCACGAAGAAACCTTCGGCCCGGTGGCGCCGCTGTATCACTTCAAGACCGAAGCCGAGTTGCTGGAGCGCGCCAACGATACCGAGTTCGGCCTGGCGGCGTATTTTTACAGCCGCGATATCGGCCGCATCTGGCGCGTGGCGGAAGGGCTGGAGTCGGGCATCGTCGGCATCAACGTCGGCATTATTTCCACCGAGATTGCGCCGTTCGGCGGCGTAAAAGAATCCGGCATCGGGCGCGAGGGTTCCAAGTACGGCATCGAAGAATTCCTTGAAGTAAAATATCTGTGCATGGGCGATGTGACAAAATAGCCTGAATATATTATTATTTAAAAACAAATAGTTACGATCATTCCCCGCGATGGGTTCGCGGGGAATTTTTTTCTCTGGAAACACCTATGAAAAACGCACCCAAAATTTATCTGGTTCATGCTGCCGAGGTTTCGATTGCGCCCGTCGTCACGAGTTTTCGCGCGGCGTGGCCGGAAGCGCGCCTTGCCAATTTGCTCGAAGATGCCTTCATGCCCGACCTCGCCGCCGATGGCCGCCTGACCGATGAGATGATCGGCCGCTTTGTGCATATTGGCGAGTACTGCGTGAAGGCCGGCGCGGACGCGATTCTGTTTGCGTGCTCCGCGTTTGGCCCGGCGATTGAAGAATGCCGCCGTCAGTTAAAAATCCCGGTGTTGAAACCCAACGAAGCGATGTACGAGCAACTCGTCGCCAAGGATTGCAGCGTGAGTCTGCTGGCGACGTTTCCGCCGTCGATACCGTCGATGGTGACGGAGATCAACGACATGGCCAAGGCCGCGGGCACGAACGTGAAGCTCAACACGCATCTGGTCGAAGGCGCGCTCGCCGCGCTGCAAAGTAACAACCCGGACGAGCACAACCGCCTGATCGTTGAACTCGCGGCCAAACAGCAGTGCGACATCATCGCCTTCGCCCAATTCTCGATGGCGCCGGTGCTCAAACTCGCCGCCGCGCGCACCCAAACGCGGATACTCACCACGCCCGACAGCGCCGTGGCAAAACTCAAAACGATGCTGGCGTAGATTGTTGTGCCCGCCGCCACGGTCACTGCGCTTTATCGCTATCCGGTAAAGGGGTTTTCGCCAGAGCGCTGCGAGCGCATCACCGTGCTGCCCGGCGGGCGCGTCGCCGGCGACCGCGTGCTCAACTTCCGTTTTGCCGATGCGCCGGTGGCCGACACTGCGTGGTGCCGCAAATATCACGGCGTGGTACTGGTCAATACACCGGGGCTGGCACGCCTGCAGGTAACGTTCGACGATCAAGCGCAGCGATTGCGCATCGCCCATGAAAACCACGTGCTGGCCGACGACACGCTAGACGAAGCAGGGCGCCAGCGGCTGGTGGACGCGATCACTGGCTACGTGCTGTCGCTCGATGAAAATCCATTAAAGGGCCAACCCACGCGCCTGCCGTTAAAGCTGGTGGGCGATGGCGTGACGCCACGCTATCAGGACAACGAAGCCGGGCTGGTCACGCTGCACAGCCGCGAAAGTCTGGCGTCGACGGGCAAAGCGCTGGGTGACACCCGTCTCGACGAAGCTCGCTTTCGCCACAACATCGTGATTGAGGGCGTGGCGGCGTGGGAGGAGCAACAATGGCTGGGCGGCAAGATGCGTATAGGCGGTGTTGAGTTTGATGTTGCCAAGCCCGAAGTGCGTTGCCTTGCGACACATGCGAATCCTATCACCGGCGAGCGCGATCTGGATGTGATGCAAACCCTGGTGCGGGCGTTCAAACAGCAGCAGCCGACGTTTGGCGTGGGGATGTTGTCGAGTGCGGGCGGCGAGATACGCATGGGCGATGCCGTGAACGTTTTATCGTAGGGATATCCGATGTTCGAAGGCTTCAAACAAACCCAGATTCAAACCAGCGACCCGCAAGTCAAAATTAACGCGCGCTACGGAGGGAATGGCCCGCCGATACTGCTGTTGCACGGCAATCCGCTGACGCATGCGCATTGGCATCTGGTGGCGCCGCGTCTGGCATAACACTTTACCGTGGTGTGCGCGGACCTCAGAGGTTACGGCGACAGCAGCAAGCCGCGCGGCACGCTCGATCACATGAATTACTCGTTTCGTCGCATGGCGCTGGATCACGTGGAGGTGATGCAGCACCTGGGCTTCGACCAATTCTGCGTGGCCGGGCACGACAGGGGAGGGCGCACCGCGATCCGCATGGCGCTGGATCATCCAGATAAGGTGAAGAAACTGGCGAGCTTCGACGTGCTGCCCACGCATTACATCCTCACCCACATCAACCGCGAGTGGGCGGTGAACTCGTATCACTGGTGGTTCATGGCGCAGCCGTACGATCTGCCCGAGAAGTTGATCGCCGGTCACGAGGATTTTTACATCCTGAAAAAACTCACCACCATGGGCATCGGCCAAGGCGGCTTCAAGCAGGAGGCGCTGGATGAATACGCGCGCTGCTGCACGGCGGAAAACATCCACGCCGTGTGCGAAGACTATCGCGCTAACGTGAGTGTGGATTTCGACATGGACAAGGCCGACTTTGAGGCGGGGTGCAACATTCAGTGTCCGACGGCGGTGTTCTGGGGCCAGCTTTCCCACACTGAAAAGTTTTTTAATCCGCACGAGGCATGGCCGCCGTACGCCGCCAACATCGTCAAAATGCAGGGCCTGCCGTGCGGGCATTATCCGGCGGAGCAGGTGCCCGATGCCGTTTACGACGAATTGTCGGCGTTTTTTAAAGAATAAAAATGTCAATTAAAACAAATACTTATATAACTTTTAGCAGTGTGCTGCTGGGCGTGGCCAGCGTGCAGGCGGGCGAGTTTCCTGAACGTCCGGTGCGCATGATCGTGCCCTATGCGCCCGGCGCGGGCCAAGACATCACAGGCCGTCTGCTTGCGCTGCGACTGACCGATGCGTGGGGTCAGCAAGTGGTGGTCGATAACCGGCCTGGCGCGGGTTCAAACATCGGCACCGAAATCGGCGCCCGCGCACCCGCCGATGGCTACACGCTGCTGCTGGCAAACGAAGCGATGACGATCAACGCCACGCTCACTAAAAAGCTCGCGTTCGATCCGCAGCGCGATCTGGCGGCAGTGAGTTTGATCGTGATTAACCCGCGCATCTTCGTGGTTCACCCGGGCGTACCTGCCACCAACATCAAGGAACTGATCGCTTTTGCGCGCACCAAAGCGGGCGGCGTGAGTTACGGTTCGTCCGGCGTGGGCACCGGGCCGCATCTGGCCGCGGCGCTGCTCGCCAGCATGGCCAAAGTAGACATGACGCACGTGCCATACAAAGGCGTCGCGCCCGCCATGACCGATTTGATCGGCGGGCAAATTCAGTTGATCGTCTCCACCGTGTTGTCGGCGATGCCACAGATACAAAGCGGCAAACTGCGCGGGTTGGCAGTGACCACTGCAAAGCGTTCGGCGGCGTTGCCGAATGTGCCGACGGTCGCGGAAAGCGGCCTGCCGGGTTATGAAGCCACCGCATGGTCAATGCTGATGGTCCCCGCGCAAACGCCGCGAGCGCTCATCACGCGCATACACGCCACTACCGCCAAGGCCATTGATAACGCCGAAGTTCGCAAGCGCTATGCGACGGAAGGCGGCGAGGCGGTCGGTTCCACGCCACAGGTAGCCGCCCAATATCTGACAGCGGAAATTCAGCGCTGGGCCAAGGTGATTAAGGAAGCGGGCGTGCGGTCGGAATGACACGCTGTGTCAGGGACGGATATTCGACTTCCTGATGACCGGTAGCCATTTCGCTTCTTCATCGCGAATAAACTTCGCGTATTCCGCGGGCGGCATGGGTGACGCGTCGATGCCGCGATCCTTGAATTGCTGAATGATGTCGGGCGATTTCAGCACCGCGAGCAGTTCCTTGCTCAATCGGGCGATCACGTGCAGCGGTGTTTTCGCCGGTGCATGCAGACCGTACCAGTTGACTGCCGCGTAGCCTTTCACGCCGGATTCCGCGATGGTGGGCACGTCGGGCACGGCTTCGGCGCGGCGCGTGCTGGTGACGGCGATACCGCGCAGCTTGCCCGACTGCACCAGCGGCA
>VFLF01000269.1 GCA_009885185.1 Nitrosomonadales bacterium
AACTGCACGCCGCGATTCAAGCGGGGCAGATCACGGTGGTTGAAGTGGTGCAGCGTTACATCGCCCGCGTGCGCGCCTACAACGGCGTGTCCAGCATGTTGGTCACGCCGGACGGCGCGCCGATTGCGCCCGCGACGGGCACGGTGCGCGGTCAGCAGGGATTGAAATTTCCCACGCAAACGTTGAAGGCATCGACTTTCCTGCCCGATCTCGACAAGTACACCGGCCCGCCGCTGGAATTCGGTCGCTTGGAAGCCACCGCCTCCGACCCAACCGTGCAGCAACAGTTCGGCATGATCGCGGGCATACCCAATGCAGGGCAGGTCAATGCGCTCGCCACGCTCAACATTCGCGGCGAACGCTCGGTCACCTGCAAGGGCGATTTTGACCGTCTTCCGTCGTTGGGGCCGTTGCCGAAGGGCGCGCCGCCGGTGTGCGATGAGTTTCGCCGCCAGCCCGATGCGCTGGAACGCGCGGCCGAACTCGACGCGCAGTACGGGAGCAATCCCGATCTTGAAAAAATGCCGATGTACGGCGTGGTGTTTTCGTTCAAGGATGCGTTCGATACCAAAGACATGCGCTCGACCTGCGGTGGTGATGCGGCCTACGACATCGATTTCCCGGCGCGCGATCACATTCTTGTCGATCAGTTGCGCCAGAAGGGCGCGATCATCTTCGCCAAAGCGGTGAACACCGAATACAACGGCCGCGCGGGCGATCCGGGCGGGCGCAATCATCCTGACAAAGTGCTGCCGTCCACGCTGGGCTATCAGCGCGCCACCTGGGGCGGCAATCCGTCGAACCCGTACGACACCACGCGTGCCGCGTCGCTCGGCTCCAGCTCCGGCTCGGCACTGTCGGTGAGTGTGAATATGGTGATGGTGAGTCTGGGCGAAGAGACGCGCGCGTCGTGTCGGGGGCCGTCGAATCACAATTCGGTGGCGCTCATCCTGCCGCATAAGGCGATGCTGGGTTTTGACGGCGGGGCCATCGGCGCGGATATTTATTGTGATCGCTCCGGCATCCACTGTCGCAAGATCACCGATTGCGCGAAGGTGCTGGATGCGCTGAAAGATGCAGAAAATGGTTACTACGATCCGCGCGATGTCTACACCACGGTGCCGCGTTCGTCGGTGTTGAGCACGCCGTATGTTAGCCATGCGCAGCCTTTGGATACGCTGAAAGGCATGCGCCTTGGCGTGATCCGCGAATCGATGGCGTATCCGCCGGGCAATCAGTCGGAAGAGCCTATCGTCACTGCCGCCGCACGCGAGATTAAATCCATCCTCGGCGACAAACTCGGCGCGACGCTGGTGGAATCGTCGCACCGGCATTGGACACGCGACCCGGATATCGAGTTGATGAAAGTCGATTTCCGCACAGCGCTGGCGCGACTGGTGCCGGTGTTCATGCCGGACATTTTGTTTCGCCTGGATAAAGCCGGCCAGCCGGTGTTCAAAGAATTTGCCGCCGCGATTACGCCCACGGAGTTTGCGCCGGGCAAGGTGTTCGGATCAGGCGGCATGAAGCCGATTGATTATTTTGTTGAACTCGCCGATGGCCACATTGAGCCGCCGGTGAATCTGGATATCGGCACGGTGCAGGATCAAATCCTGGCCAACAGTTTCAGGTTTCACATCCCGCAGTATCTCAAGCGCCGCGCCGCCGACTGGAAGTCGCGCGGCTACGCCGAAACGCTGGATGATTTCGCAAAGCTTAACGCGCGCTCCAAATTCTGGGGCGACGATGGGCGGGCGGCGTTCAAAAACTGGGAGGAAATCACCGACCCGCGTAATCCGCTCGGCGGTCGGCAGGGCGTGGACGAGCGCATTATGCTGCGCGAACTGCTGCGCCGCGTGGACATGATGGTGATTCTCGAAAACAAGCTCGATTGTCTGGTACGCGTGCATACGGTGTTTCCGCCGGCCATCATCGGCGGCGCACATCAGCCGGGTTATCCCGGCAACACGCGGCCCGAAACGTATTACGGGCCGAACGCGGGGCTGACGGAAATTTTGATTCCTGCCGGTTATGTGCAGGTCGCGTACGATCCGGTCTACAAAATGTCCGCCGATGGTAAGCGTTACGACATGGCGCACTCCGACAAACCCACGCCGCTTGCTGCGCCGGGCTTGCCGTTCTCGCTGGTGTTTCGCGTGGAGCCGGGCATGGAGGATATTTCACTGAAAGTCGCCGCGGCGTATGAAGCGGCATCAAAGCGCCGTGTGATGCCGCCGGCTTTTGGGCCGTTGCGTGGTTAGGTTTTAACGGATAGCAATCACAGGCAATATCAACAGGTTTCTAACGCACAACCCTTACTGTCATTCCCGCGAAGGCGGGAATCCATAACACTGTGCCAATTGATACGGCTTATGGATTCCCGCTTTCGCGGGAATGACGGGAGTGGGTGATGACCAGATACTGGAAAACAAAACATGGACAAAACCACGCAAACACTGGCGAACTACGTCACCAGCCTCACCTACGATCAGTTATCCGCAACCACGATCCAGGAAACCAAAAAACGTCTGGTCGATGCCATCGCCTGCGCCATCGGCGGCTACACCAGCGAGCCGGCGAAGATCGCGTGCAAGGTGGCGGCGAATATCAGCGGCACGCCGTCCGCGCGGATTTTCAGCAGCGGCAAACAAACCTCGATGGAAATGGCGACGTTCGCCAATGCGGTGATGGTGCGCTATCTCGATTTCAACGACACCTATATATCCAAAGGTTCCGGCCACCCCAGCGACATGACCGCTGCGATCATCGCGGTGGCCGAGGCGCAGCAGTGCAGCGGCAAGGATACATTGCTCGCCATCGCGATTGCCTATGAGGTATATGCGGCGATGGCTGATCAGATCAGTTTGCGCGATCTGGGCTGGGATCAGGGCGTGTTCGCGGTGCTGGGCACGGCGGCGGGCGTGTCGAAGTTACTGAAACTCACTGTCGCGCAGATGGGCGATGCGCTCGCCATTGCGATTACCGCCAACATCGCCACACGCCAGACGCGCAGCGGCGAACTGGCGATGTGGAAGGGCGTGGCGACAGCCGCTGCCGCGCGCGCGGGTGTCAGTGCGGCGCTGTTGGCGCAGGCGGGCATGACCGGGCCGACGGCGGCGTTCGAGGGCAAGGATGGCGTATGGGAAAAAGTCACCGGCAAGTTTCAGCTTAATCCGATGGGCGGGCCGGGCGTGCCCTTCGGCATCGAACGCACGAACCTGAAGTTTTTCCCCTCGGAGTATCACTCGCAGGCGCCGCTGTGGATCACTCTAGAGCTGCGCAAAAAGGTCGCTGTGGCGGACATCGAGGCCGTCAACGTGCAAACCTACTTCACGGCGTGGAGCGAGATCGGCAGTGAACTGGAAAAATGGAATCCACAAACGCGCGAAACCGCCGATCACAGCCTGCCGTATCTGCTGTCGCTGGGGTTTGTGGATGGGCGCATCACTGTGGACAGTTTCAGCAAGGCGCGCATGAACGATCCAGTGCTGCGCGCGTTGATGGCGCGCATCAAGATCAGCGAGAACAAATCGTTCACCCAGCAGTTTCCGCACAAGCTGATGACGGAAATTGAAGTGGTGACGCGCGATGGAAAGCGTCTGGTTGAATCCGCGCAGTATTCCAAGGGGCACGCGAAAAACCCCATGACCGATGCCGATGTGGAAGCCAAGTTCAAAATCTTGTGCGAAGGATTGATGGATGCCGCGCAACAGGATGCCTTGCTCAAGGCGCTGTGGCATCTCGATCAGGCGGCGGATTTGACGGGCTTGCTGGATTTGCTGGCGATAAAGTAGGGCGGGAGTCATCCCGCCTTCCGTGAGCCGCACAAAAGGCGGGATACGTCGCGCTCCTCCCGCCCGTAATATGTACTCCGTGATAAAGTGAACTCGCAATGACTGTTACGTTTATCCCCACCCGCGCCCGCATCGGCGTCATCGTTCCCAGCGTCAACACCGTGGTTGAACCGTGGTTCAGCCGCGTATGTCCGCCGGGCGTGACGGTACACGCGGCGCGCATGTTCCTCGACAACAACCTGACGCCCGAATCGCTGGTGCGCATGGATCACGATGAAGGCATGCGCGCGGTGAAGCAGATCATGAGTTGCAAACCCGCGAGCGTGGCCTACTGCTGCACGGCATCCAGCATGGTGCAGGGGCTGGATTACGACGGGCGGCTCAATCACGATTTGCATCAGGCCGCGGGCGTGCCGGCGTTTACTGCCACGCTGGGCATTATCGAAGCGCTGCACGCGGTGGGCGCCAAACGCATCGCGGTGTGTTCGCCGTACACCAAGGCGATTGATGACGCCGAGCACGCGTTTTTTACGGCGGTAGGATTCGAGATACTCGGCTCGGCGCATCTGGGGATCGCCGATGCGTTCAAACTGGCTGATCCCACGGCGGATGATATCTATGCGTTGTGGAAAAAATCCTGGCATGCAGGCGCCGATGCGTCTCTCATCACTTGTCTGAACATGAATTCGCAGGATGTGATTGAACGTATCGAGGATGAAAGCGGCAAGCCGGTGATTACCTCAACGCAGGCAACATTGTGGAAACTGCTGCGGGCCGCGGGAGTTGCGGACCCGATCGTGGGCTTTGGCCAGCTGCTCGCGGAACATTAGAATAGGGGTTCGGATTTCTCCGTGCGCATTGATGACCATTGCCAGACCCGAAAAAACCATCACCGTCATTCCCGCAGACACGGGAATGACGGTGATGGTTTATAGGCAGCGGAAAATCTAAATGAATTAAGGAAACACTGAATAAGTCCGCGAAATCTGCGTAAACGCGAACGACCGTTGTACGTTGCTATTGTGAAGACGAGTTCGATAGCGACGGGACGAGACATGAAACAATTGACGCTGGCAGCATCGACGGGATTTGAAAAACACAACAGAGCCACCCGCAAGGCGGCGTTTCTGGCACGTATGGAAACGCTGGTGCCGTGGGCTGAGTTCTGTGCTTTGATCGAACCGTACTACCCGAAGGCTGGCGGCGGCCGACCGCCGATCGGCATCGAACGCATGCTGCGCATGTATCTGCTGGCCAACTGGTTCAACCTGGCCGATGAGGCGTGCGAGGATGCTCTTTGCGATATTGCCGTATTCCGAGATTTCTGCCGCATCGACCTTGGGCGCGAACGCGTGCCCGACGCCACTACCCTGCTTAACTTTCGTCACCTGCTGGAAGCGCACAAGATCGGATTGGTGCTGTTCGCCAAGGTCGGTGAACTGCTGCTGGCCAATGGCCTGAAGCTCTCGGGTGGCACCATCGTAGACGCCACCATCATCGCGGCTCCCAGTTCGACCAAGAACGAGGACAAGGCGCGCGACCCTGAGATGCACCAGACCAAGAAGGGCAATCAGTGGTATTTCGGCATGAAAGTACACGTTGGCGTTGATAGCGCGAGCGGGCTGGTGCATAGCGCCAGCATCACAGCGGCCAATGTCCATGACAGCCAGCAACTGCCCAACCTGCTGCACGGCAGGGAAACCCGGTTGTATGGCGATAGTGCGTATGCCAACCAGAAAGAAACGCTCAAGACCATCGCTCCGAATGCAAAAGACTTCACCAACAAGCGGGCTTACCGTAACCGGCCTCTG
>VFLF01000442.1 GCA_009885185.1 Nitrosomonadales bacterium
AATCTGTACGCAGAATCAAATGGTTAGATCACTGCCGTGCGAAAATCTCCGGACAGCAGTGATATAGCCTTTTTAATCGCGGCGGCGCCACGCGCGATCATCACGCGCTTGAATGCCGAGACGGTGAAGGCGCTGCGTGACCCGCTGGTGGTGCAGCGCCTGTCGAGTCAGGGCGCCGTCAAAGCAGCGAACATGAAAGCCGGGTAAGCTTGCGTTCTCATGATCGACTGGCTCATCAAAAACTGGTTCCTGCTGGTGCTTGCGCTTGTGTGCAGCGCCTACTTTGCGTTCTATGTGATGTTTGCGCGCGAGCGTCGCGATGAGCCGCACAACCCTCGCCGCCGTCACGAAAAAGATTGTTAATCTATCCCGCCTACTTACCGCCCACCCATGACAATACATAAGTATTTGTTTTTATTTATATTTTTCACACCCTTCGGAGTGCTCGCGCAGAGCTACCCCAGCAAATCCGTGCGCCTCGTGGTGCCCTTCGCCGCCGGCGGCAGTACCGACATCGTGGCGCGCACGCTGGCGCCGCGCCTCACTGAACTGTGGGGACAAACCGTGGTAGTGGATAACCGCCCCGGCGGCAGCACGGTGATTGGCACCGAGATCGTGGCCAAATCACCGCCCGACGGCCACACGCTGTTTGTCACGCCCGCGCCGTTTACCATCGTGCCGAGCCTGATGAAAAAGCTGCCGTACGATCCGCAGAAGGATTTCGAACCGATCACGCTGATTAACACTACGCCGCTGGTGGTGGTGGTACATCCAGGCGTGCCGGCGAAAAACATCAAAGAACTCGCGGCGCTCGCCAAGGCCAAACCCGGCGCTTTGAATTTTGGATCATCAGGCAGCGGCGGCTCGAATCATCTCGCGGGTGAGTTGTTCAATTCCATGGCCGGCGTGAAGATGGTGCATATTCCCTACAAGGGCAACGCGCCCGCGCTGGTGGATCTGGCGGGCGGGCATGTGGATGTGGTGTTCAACGGGCTGACCTCGGCGATCCCGCTTATCCGCGCCAACAAGCTGCGCGCACTCGGCATGACGAGTCTCACGCGCGCCGGCGCGATGCCCGACGTGCCCACGCTCGATGAACAAGGCCTGAAAGGTTTTCTCGCCGTAGCGTGGAATGGCCTCACCGCGCCCGCGCGCACCCCGCGTGACGTGATCAACAAAATCAACGCGGATATTGTGAAGCTGGTCAAAACACCGGAGTTGATTGAGCGGCTGAAAGCCGACGGCTCCGACCCGGCGGGTTACAGTGTCGAGCAGTATCAAAAGTTTTTGCGCGATGAAACGGCAAAGTGGGCGAAAGTGATTGCAGCAGCAGGTGTGACGGGGTTGTAACAGCGGCGATTCATTACCTCAGGCGGACCTTCAATTGAGCAATGCCATCACCTATATTTTTCAGCTCGATTCCGGCGCGGAGCACTGCTTCGATGTCGTGTTCGACCGCCCCGCTGCCGGCGGCGACTTGCCGGACTGGACCCTGCTCGATACGCACAAATGCGGCAATTGCCCGTTGGCGAGCGCACCCGGCGCACGCTGCCCGGCGGCGGCAGACCTGGTGCCTATCATCGAAAAGTTTTCCGCGCTGGCGTCCATCGACAACGTGGAGGTACGTGTGGTACGCGAGCAATACGAATCGCACAAACGCACCGATACTCAAACCGCTTTGAGCGCACTGATAGGGCTGATACTCGCCACCAGCGCCTGTCCGATACTGAGTCGCATGCGACCGCTGGCGCACACGCATCTGCCGTTCCCCACCGAGACCGACAGCGTGTACCGCATTATCACCATGCATCTTTTGCGCTGTTACCTCGCGGGTACAAAACCTGATCTGGGCAATTTGACCGATTTTTTCGCGGACTTCGAAGTACTCAATGACGCCTTCGCGCGGCGCCT
Organism: Nitrosomonadales bacterium; assembly: GCA_009885185.1. The sequence continues at coordinate 1,912 of VFLF01000442.1, forward strand.
GAAGCGCGCCATCCAAAACGACGCCAGCATCAATGCGCTGGTGGTGCTGCACTCGCGCAATATGATCGCGAGCTTTTCGATTGACGAAAAACTGGATGAAATCCGTGCCTGGTTCGGGCACGGCCCCGCCACACCGCCATAGGATAAAATAATGTTTAAAAACAAATACTTATGTTATTTATCCGCAGTGGTCGCCATGTGCGCGGCGATGCCTGCACAGGCGCAAACCGCTACGCCAGGCTCAGGACAGGCCTGGCCCGCCAAGACCATCCGCTTCGTCATCCCCTTCCCGCCCGGCGGCAGCAACGACATTATCGGACGCATGCTCGCCGCGTCGCTGACCGAGCGCTTGGGCAGGCAAGTCATCGCCGACAATCGCGCCGGCGGCAACTCCATCATCGGCTCCGAACTCGTCGCCAACTCGCCGCCCGATGGCTACACCATGCTGATTATTTCGACCTCGTTCACCACCAATCCGGTGATCCACAAGCTGCCGTTCGATCCGCTGAAAGCCTTTGACTGGGTGGCGATGCTGGGCGTCGGTCCGAATGTGCTGGCGGTGACGCAGAGCCTGCCCGCG
>VFLF01000167.1 GCA_009885185.1 Nitrosomonadales bacterium
GATATCGCGACGATGAGCGACGCCGAACTGGCGCAGGCCGCCGCGCGCATACAGGTCTATGCACGCATTGCACCCGAACAAAAACTGCGGCTGGTGATGGCCTACAAGGCGGACAACGAAGTGGTGGCGATGACCGGCGACGGCGTGAACGACGCGCCGGCGCTGAAGGCCGCGCATATCGGCGTGGCGATGGGCCTGCGCGGCACGGATGTGGCGCGCGAGGCATCGTCACTGGTGCTGGTCAACGACGACTTCGGCTCGATCGTGGAAACCGTGCGGCTGGGCCGGCGGATTTACCGCAATATTCGCAACGCCATGCGCTACATCATTTCCGTTCATGTGCCCACGGTGGGCATGGTGTTTTTACCGCTGGCGCTGGGCTGGCCGCTGGTATTGTTTCCTGTGCATGTGGTGTTTCTGGAATTCATCATCGATCCGGCGTGTTCCATCGTGTTCGAGGCGGAAGCCGGCGACGAAGAGGCGATGCGCCAGCCGCCGCGAGACCCCGCGCAACCCCTGTTTGACGCGCGCACCGTGGGCACGAGTCTGCTGACGGGCGTGGCGGTGCTGCTGGCGGTGGGCCTTGCTTACGGCTGGTTGCTGGCGCACGGGCGCACGGAAGGCGAAGCGCGCGCGCTGGCGTTCGCTGCGATCGTGTTCGGCAATCTGGCGTTGATCGTGTCGTATCGTTCGGGAGAAAAATCCTTCCTGACGGCGCTCACGCAGCCCAATCCCGCGCTGTGGTGGATCGTGTGTGGCGCACTGGCGGCGCTGCTGATGTCGCTCTACATACCGTCGGTGGCCAGGCTGTTTCGCTTTGAGGCGCTGGCGATGCACGACCTGCTGCTGGCGCTGGCGGCGGGCATTGCGGGTGTGCTGCTGGTGGAGATCGTAATGGTGTTCAGCGCGCGCCGCTCCTTACGGTAGTAATATATAAGTATTTGTTTTAATTGAATAAATTTAAATATTGCGATTGACCTGAAGAAACTTCGCGTCAGCCGCTCTTGCGGGAGCCGCGCCAGGCGATGAAGGCGCCGAGCGCGACCAGTACGAAGCCGATTGGGGTGAAGACGAGCCCGAGCACGCCGGTAACCTCCACGTTCTGGCGGGTGGCGGCGCGGTAGGCTGCGGCGTCGATGCCGAGGAGACGCACAGCCTCAATGCCTTCCTCCACCACCCGCCCCTCGACCGTCACCAGGTCACCCACTTTGAAGCCCACGGCGCGCTCACCCACGATCCTGAACAGATTCGACGCGATGTGTTCATCTTGCCAGCCATGGGACTGATACTGCATCTCGTAGCCCGCGTTCACCACCGCGAGCCCTGCGTCAGGCCCCTCGAGCCGCAGTGGCGGCGCGAACACGCCGATAAGGCTCCACTGCTCGACGTGCCGCTTGCTTGAGCCCGAGCCCTCGGTCTTCATACCCGCGTACTTCTCGCGGCGGCAGGCGACGAAGTCACGAAACACGGCAGGTGTGCCGGTCGCGATGCGGCCCTCGACCAGCACAGTGGCGCCCGCAGTCGCCTGCTTCCACGTCCTGGTGTCGAAGACGGTGAGGGACTCGACCCGCGCCGCCTCTTGCTCGGGGCCATCGGAGATCAGGAACACCAGCCCGATGGTCAGGAAGATCGACCCCGCGCCTGCGATGATGAGCGCGAAGATATGCACGGGGCGAAGGGACATCAAGTGAACTCCAAGTGGATAAAGTAGATCAGTGCGCCGCTGGTGGGAATCACAAAGGTTCTCAGTGCGTGTGGCTTGTTTCGAGAATATTTTATAAGTATTTGTTTTTATTGAATACTTTTTATTAAGCGCATTTGACTTGTATCAACCCTTGTCGCGGTCGGTCGCGCGATAGTAGCGCTGCGCGCCCCTGCGCACGACATCGAGCGGAAGGGAGATGCAAGCATGAGCGACAGCAACATAGCAATAGCCACCATCAAGGCGGAACACCGCTCGTTGAGCGCGGTGTTGCACACCTTTCAGGAAGCGTTAGCCAAGGTGACGGCAGGGCATGCATCCGCCGAATTCGATTTGTACTCGGCGATGCTCTACTACATCGATGATTTTCAGGAGCGATGTCATCACCCCAAGGAAGACGAGTATCTGTTCAAGGTGTTGAGCAGCGCGACCTCCGAGTTTGACGACGTCATCAGCGAGTTGCAGGCCGGACATGTCGGCGGTGTGCATGCCATGGCGGGGTTGCATCGGCGTCTGGTGCATTATCAGGGCGGCGCCGCCAACGGCCTGGCCGCGCTGACAGCAGGTATTGATATCTATACCGCACGGATGCTGGAACACATGCGCTGCGAAGAGGAACTGCTCGAACGCAGTGTGCAGGTTATCAACGAGCAGGGCTGGGCGAGAATCGCGGCGGCTTTCGACAGCAATGACGATCCGTTGTTCGGCAACAACCGCCGCGATGAATTCACGCGGCTTTTTCAGCGCATCCAACTGCTGGTTCCGCGCAAGCTGAAACAAAGCCAGTATCGTGCAAGCGGCGTTGTGAGGGCGGATTGAGCGGATTGAGCGCCCCGACAGCGCTGGAAAGCGGCTGTTTTCATTGCGGCTTGCCGCTGGGCGAGCGAACCTGGTCCGTGGTGGTAAACGGCGTGAGCCGCGACACCTGCTGCCGCGGCTGTCAGGCGGTGGCGGAGTTGATTGCCGCGCAGGGTCTGCAATCCTACTACCGCAACCGCGCCGCGCTGCCGCCGACGCCCGATCCCGACAGCGGTACTGTGCGGAGTTTCTCGCATTTCGACCTCGGCGAGGTGCAATCGGGCTACGTGTTGCATCGGGACGAGCATCGGCGCGAGGCTGCATTGCTGCTGGAGGGCGTGACTTGCGCGGCGTGTCTGTGGCTGATTGAACAGCGCCTGCTGCGGCTGGACGGCGTGACGGCTGCTGCGGTGAATCACGGCACGCATCGCTTGCGCATCACTTGGGATGACGCCCAGGTCAAGCTGAGCAACATACTCGCGGCAATTTCGGCGCTGGGCTATCAGGCGCATCTGTATGACAGCGGGCGTTCAGAGGCGGTGCTGGTGCGCGAACGCCGCGCGCTGTTGTGGCGCTTGTTTGTCGCTGCGTTCGGCATGATGCAGGTGATGATGGTCGCGTATCCTATGTACGTGGCGGACGGAGAAATGCCCATTGGCATCGAACGGCTGATGCAGTGGGCGGGCTTGGTGCTGACGCTGCCGGTGATGACGTGGTCGGCAGCGCCTTTTTATCGCGGTGCGTGGCGCGGCCTGCGCGCGCGCGCGCTGACCATGGATGTGCCGGTCAGCGCCGGCATCCTGACGGCATTTGCCGCGAGCGTGCTCGCCACCGTCAGCGGCACGGGCGCGGTTTACTACGATTCGGTTTGTATGTTTGTATTTTTGCTGCTGGGTGCGCGCTATCTCGAATTGAACGCGCGGGCCTATGCGGCCCGCGAGCAGGACCGGCTGGCGCGCCTGATCCCCGCCATGGCCACGCGATTAGCAGAATTTCCCGATATTAACGTGCGCGAAGAAGTGCCCGCCGCCGCGTTGCGGCCCGGCGATATCGTCGAAATCAAGCCCGGCGCCGCGGTGCCCGGAGACGGCGTGGTGATCGACGGCGCCAGTAGCGTCAATGAAGCGCTGCTGACGGGGGAGCCGCGGCCGCTGCCAAAGCATAAGGGCGACCGCATCATCGCCGGCTCGGTGAATGGCGACGGCGCACTCGTCGTGCGCCTAGAGTTGACGGGCCAGCACACAGCGGTGGCCGGCATCGTGCGCCTGATGGATCGCGCGCTGGAACAAAAGCCGCGCCTCGCCTCGC
>VFLF01000230.1 GCA_009885185.1 Nitrosomonadales bacterium
AAGCGCTGCGCGTAGCGCGCCCAGGTGGCGTATTGATCCACGGTGTGACTGCCGGTCACGACTTCGACACCCATGCCGCCCAGATCACGAAACTCGCCGAGCAGCGTCTCGCGCTCGCGGTTGTTGAGCTTGTAACGCCCCGGATGCGCGATCACCGCCGCGCCGCCTGCCGCCGTGATCCAATCGAGCGCCTGCGACAACACCGGCCACTGGTGACTGACGTATCCCGGATGGCCCGCCGTCAGGTAACGCCGGAACGCGGCGTTGGTATCTTTCGCGTGGCCGCGCTCGACGAGGTAACGCGCGAAATGCGCGCGACTTAGTAAATCCGGATTGCGCGCGTAGCGCTGTGCGCCCGCGAGTGCATCCTCGACACCGGCGCGCTCCAGATCGGCGGCGATGCGTTCGGCGCGCTGGTGGCGGCCCACGCGCACCTCGGTCAATCCTGCGGCGATACCCTCGTGCAGCGGATCAATGTTCAGCCCCACGATGTGCAGTGTTTCGTCCTGCCACGACACGGAGATTTCCACACCGTCGAAAAACCGCATGCCGCGCGATTCAGCCGCCGCGCGCGCTTCGGCGAGCCCGCTCAAGGCATCGTGATCGGTCAGTGCGTAAGTTTTGACGCCTTGCCCGAACGCGCGCTCCACCAAGTCGGTGGGCGTGAGCATTCCGTCGGAATGGATGGAATGACTGTGTAGATCAACATCCAGCATGGCTCAACTCACGGAAAAATATTAAATAAAACATATAGTTACAATTTGTCTTCGATCATAGCAGAAAGCCATGACCGGCGCGTGAGGTTGTACGCAGGGAGCGCGGCAGACAAAGGGCGGGCCGCTCATGGCGAACACCCCGGCCTACTGATGCAAGCGACTCTGCGCCGACGGCTTACCGTGTCGGCGGCTCAGACAGCCTTCTGATGCAAGCGACTCTGCGCCGACACGTGCTGCGCCAGAAACTCCATCTGATCCGCGAGGATGCGGCGGTTGGTCAGTATCAGATACTCGGCGCGGTTGGGCACGTACGGCAGGTATACCAGTTCCATGCCCGCGCCTTCGGGCGTACGGTCGCTTTTGCGTTCGTTGCAGGAACGACAGGCGGTGACCACGTTCATCCAGCTATCCAGCCCGCCCTTGGAAAACGGCTTGATGTGGTCGCGCGTAAGTTTGGCGCTGTGAAACGATGCCGCGCAGTAGGCGCAAATCTGCCGGTCGCGGTGGAACAATTCGCGATTATTCAGCGGCGGCACTTGGTGGAACGACTTCATCGCCATCGCCCTGCCCTTGATGGCGATGATGCTGCTGGCGGTGATTTCCGAGCGCTCGCCGGTCATGCGGTTGTTGCCGCCATGAACGGTGAAGGCATGCTCGCCGAGCGTCCACGCCACCTGATCCTTGGCGTAGTAAAAACAGGCATGCTGCCAGGTGATCCAGCGGTGCGGCACGCCATGGGTATCCAGCGTCAGCACCAGCGGCAGCGCCGGGCGCGATTGGGCGGGGTCGATGACGATCTGATTCATGTTCTATCAGGTGATTTGCACAGGGTTCGCAACAAATATCCGATGTCCTTCGATGCATCACAATTTACCAGATTTATGAATATTTGGAAGATTTTGTGGCCTCATGGCACGGAATGCCGCGTAGCGCTATACTACGCGCCTGTGAGTTCAGACCCATCCAGCCCTATTCAGCTTGTATTCGGCAACCCCGCCAGCCCCGCCAGCCCTACCATGGGCCGCGCTGTCGTGTTGATGTTGCGCTGAAACCGTGATTCCTTTCCGCTTTCTGATGTTCACCTGATGTCATTCTCCTCGCTCAACCTCCTGCCCGAACTGCAACGCGCCGTCGCGGATCAGGGTTACACCGAAGCCACCCCCATCCAGACGCAGGCCATACCGGTGGTACTGGCGGGCCGCGATCTCATGGGCTGCGCGCAAACCGGCACTGGCAAGACTGCGGGC
>VFLF01000515.1 GCA_009885185.1 Nitrosomonadales bacterium
AGTCAAATTTCGCGCCATTGGTGAGCCAGCCAGTGTAATGCACAGTAACCTCCTGGCCCGCGCTGGCTTCCGCGCCGGTGCCGACGGTAACGTCGTCGATGATGAGCCCGCTGGCGGTGGTGGTTGATGCCATGATATTTCCTTCAGAAGGTTGTGAATGGCGTCATTATCCTAGAAACGCCACTTGGATGGGATAGGGCGCTCGGCAGGATTAGGTAATTCAAAGGCGGCGCAATGCCGCGCGCTACCCCGTTTCTGTGCCTTACAAGCTGTCCGGCTGGGTAAGCGTGCGGTAAGCCCCCTTCGGCATACTCAACACTGAAACAAATGTAGTGACATGGGTCGCCTTTTCGCCAGGTACAGCGGTAATTTGTCCGGCGCCATGTTTCCGTCAACTTTTTTGGAGATGCAATTGGCTAAATTAACAGGATTTATCGTTACGTTGCTGGCGTTCGGTGCTGCGCATGCCGCTGAAATCGCGGATGCACCCATTCCCGAGCCCAATTATGCAGGCATTATTATTTTTCTGTTGCTCATGTTCGGCGGCGGTGGTTGGTTTATGTGGAAGATCATGACCAAGAAGCCTGACGACCAGCAAAAGAAATAATTCCTCCGGGTCTTTTTGTATTTTGCGTAAAACGCGCCGCTTGCCGGCGCGTTTTTTTTAAGGTTGAACGGCGTGTAAAATACCGCGCTCATTGAATCGATAACGGGAGTGCGGCAGTGAGCGTAGTGGCAACGTTGTTAAAGCAGGTGCCGGCAGCGGCAAAATTTAAATCCAAGCTGGTGGCGTTGGAAAAAGAACTCGCGAAACTGCGCGGCGAAAATGCCCAGTTGCGCGAAGACCTCGCGCAATATATCAACCAGTGGGAAACGCTCGACGGCCCGCAGGTCAGTGCCTTGCAATATCTGGCGGCGCACACGCGCGGCCACGCCGCCGACATCGCCAAAACCGTGGCGGTGAATATCCAGATCGCCGAAACCAGTTTGGTGTTCTTGCTGAAGTACGATTACGTCAACGCGGCTGACGCTGGCGGCAGGCCCGCGCGCGGGAAAAAGGCGCACTACGTGCTGTCGCCCAAGGGCGCGCGCTATTTGCGCGAGCGGGGCCTGCATAAATAATCGTTTAAAAACAAATAGTTAAATATAAAATGCTGCGCGCAGCGAAGCGATGGCAGGTGTACATCGTGCGCTGCGCCGATGGCACGCTGTATACCGGTGTTGCCATCGATGTGGCGCGGCGTATCGCGGAACACAACGGCGCCGGTAAAAGCGGCGCGCGCTACACGCGCTCGCGGCGGCCGGTGAAACTGGTGTATTCGGAAAAAGCCGCGAACCGCTCGGTCGCTTGCAAACGCGAGTACCGCATCAAGCAGTTGAGCCGCCGCGACAAACTCGCGTTGATCGCGGCCGCTCCGCGCAGCGTTTCATCCGCGAAAAAATCTACACGCGCGCAATCATAGAAAATACAGCGTCGCCGAAGCGCTTGCGCGCCTCGTCGTGCAACGGTTTAACCGCCTGCACGAATGCGGCGCGCGCCTGCGGTGTGAGTTCCACCACTTCGCCGCCCTCGGCCTCGATCGCTTTGCGCGCGAGGTGTTCTTCTTCGACCGCGAGATCGCGCTGTGCCATTACCGCCGTGCGCGCGGCGGCGCGCATGCCTTCCTGCAGGGCCTTCGGCCACGCGTCGAACTGCGCGCGGTTCATGTAAAGCCCGCGCGAGTGATAGCAGTGGCCCGACAGCGTATGAAAGCGATGCACCTTATGCGCGTTATAGTCGGCGGTGTTGGCGAGGGGATTCTCCTGCGCGTCTACCGCGCCGGAGACGATGGCTTCGAGGCCGGGCTTTAAATCCAGCGGGCAGGGCACCGCGCCCAGCAGTTCAAAACTGCGGCGATGAATCTCGCCGGGCATCAGCCGCACCCGCATGTCTTTCAGATCGGCGAGGTTATGCACCGGACGCAGCCGGTTTGAAATGTGACGATAGCCATTTTCAAAAAATCCGAGCACGCGGTAGCCGGGTATGCGCTCTTCGATTTTTTGCGTCATCCATGCGCCGAGCGCGCCATCCATCGCAGCACGCGCCTGATGCAGATTGTCGAACAAAAAAAGCAGATCAATAAAGTCGAGTTCCGGCACGCGGTCGGCGATGTAGCTGGTGGATTGATAGGTGAGCGACAACACCCCGGTCTCCGCCATCCACAACAAATCGGCGGCCTTGTAGCCGAAATCCATCACGTTCCATACGGTATGCACGGCGATTTCGTCGCCGAATTGCGCCGTGAGCGTATCTCCGAGCACTTTCAGGCCGCGGCTGCACGTGGTGTTGGGCGGGCCATAGCCGCCGAGGGTGATACGGATGGGATTGGACATGTCGCGTTTTCAGTCAGAGTGAGGTGAGCGGCGATTTTAACCGACACGCACGTGGTGTTAACATCATCGCAGGAGACAATGATGACCGATGCACTGAGTAAACCCGCCGCCGACGTGTTCGAGGCCGCGCGCACACGCCGATCCATTCGTGCGTATAAGCCCGATGTAATTCCGCCGCAAGTACTCCGCGAAATCGTCGAACTCGGCCGCTGGGCGCCCAGCGGCTCCAACATCCAGCCGTGGCGCGTGCATGTGCTGACGGGTGAGACGCTCAAGCGCGTAGGTAGCGCGATCCAGCAGGCGTTTCTGACAGACGAGCCGGGCCACATACGCGATTACAACTATTACACCGATCCGATCGAGGAGCCGTATCTCGCGCGGCGGCGCGCCTGCGGCTGGGGCTTGTACGGCACGCTCGGCATAGGACGCGGCGATCATGAAAAATCACGCGCTTACCGCGCCGGCAACTACGTGTTTTTCGGCGCACCGGCAGGGCTGGTGCTGACCATCGACCGCACGCTCGAAATCGGCAGTTGGTTCGACTACGGCCTGTTCGCGCAGACGCTGATGCTGGCGGCGCGCGCCCGCGGGCTGCATACCTGTGCGGAGGCGTCGATCGCCAGCTACCCGGACATCGTGCGGCGCGAACTGAACATCACGCGCGACTGGACCATTATGTGCGGCATCGCGATGGGCTACGCGCAGGATGATGCGGTGGTGAACACCTTCCAGCCGGCGCGCATCGGCGTGGATGAATACGCGACGTTTTATGAGTGAGGAGTTTTACCGATGAATCGATGGGTGGCGTGCGCATCGGCGCTCGCGTTTTGCGGCATGGCGGCCGCACAGGAAGGCGCGGCTTATCCCGCGCGCCCCGTGCGCATGGTGATTCACATCGGTCCCGGCAGCAGCATGGACATCATCGGGCGAGTACTGGGCCAGAAGATGGGTGATACGTGGGGACAGACGGTGATCGTTGATAACCGCGCCGGCGCGGGCGGCACCATCGGCATGGAGGTGGTGGCCAAGGCGCCGCCCGATGGGCACACGATTTTGTTCGGCTCGGGCAGCATGGCCATCGCGCCGTCGTTTTACAAAAAACTGCCGTTCGATGCGTTGCGGGATTTTGAGCCGATTACGCAACTGTCGTCGCGTTACAACGTGCTGGTGGTGACGGCGGGTTCGCAGCTTAATTCGGTGAAGGAGGTTATCGCGCTCGCCAAGGCCAAGCCGGGTTTTGTGAGCTATGGTTCCGGCGGCGGCACCGGCAGTTCGGATCATCTCGCGGGTGAATTGTTCGCGCTGATGACTGGCACGCAACTGCTGCACGTGCCGTACAAAAGCGGGCCGCAGGCGGTGACGGATCTGATCGGCGGTCAATTGGTGATTTACATGGGCGGCGTGCCGATCAATCTGCCGATGATTAAATCCGGCAAACTAAAACCGCTGGGCGTGAGCAGCCCGAAGCGCATCGCGCAACTGCCTGATGTACCGACTATTGCGGAATCCGGCGTGCCAGGTTTCGAGGTCAACGTGTGGTACGGCCTGTTTGCGCCACGCGGCACACCACCCAAAATCGTGGCGAAAATTTCCGCCGATGTCAGCCGTATCGTTAAAAGTCCCGAGACCCGCGAGCGTTTCGCTACGCTGGGCGCCGATTCCGAAGGCACCACACCCGCCGAGTTCAGCAGCTATTTTCGCGGCGACGTGGCGAAGTGGGCCAAGGTGGTGAAAGCGGCGAAACTATCCAGCGAATGAAAACCCTGTTGATCGTTTATCACACCATGACCGATGGCGCGCGGCAGATGGCCGAAGCGGCGGCGCGCGGCGCATCACAAGAGGCTGGTGTGCGAGTGCGCATCGTGACGGCTCGTGAGGCCGGGCCGGATGACGTGTTGCAGGCGCACGGCTATATGTTTGTCACGCCGGAAAATCTGGCGGCTATCTCCGGCATCATGAAAGATTTTTTTGACCGCACTTATTACGCGGCGCTGGATCAAATCATCGGGCGCGCTTACGTCGCGCTGGTGTGCGCGGGCAGCGATGGCGAAAACGCAGTACGGCAGATTGACCGCATCTGCACC
>VFLF01000663.1 GCA_009885185.1 Nitrosomonadales bacterium
GCCCGCCATCGCCGAGACCGTGCCCGGATTTTCCGCAGAGCTGTGGTACGCGCTGTTCGCGCCCGCCGCCACTCCCGCCGACATCATACAGCGCCTGAACCGCGAGGTGGGCTCGATACTGGCGCAGTCCGACATCAAGGCAAAATTATCGGATCAGGGCGTTGATGCCCAGACCGGAGCGCCACAGGATATGGTAAAGCTGATCGCCGCGGATCTCGACAAGTGGGCCAAGGTGGTCAAGGCCACCGGCGCAAAAATTAACTGAAAGACGCAAACGTATGCATAGTGCCTTTTGGATAGGGATGTTGCTAACTCTGACGGGCATCAAGCCCGCGTTCGCGGCAGACCCCTACCCGACACGCCCGATCCGCCTCATCGTGCCCTACGGCGCGGGCGGCAATGCCGATATTCTTGGCCGCCTCGTCGGTGCGCGCATGGCCGAAGCCCTGGGCCATCCGGTCGTGATCGATAACCGGCCCGGCGCCAGCGGCCTACTGGGTTCCGATATCGTGGCGCGCTCCTCAGCCCCCGACGGACACACGCTCTTGTGGGTCGCCAACGGGCATGCCACCAATCCCGTCATCGTAAAGAAAATGCCTTTCGATACGGCCAAAGACCTGGCGTCGATCAGCCTCGCCAGTTCGACGCCGATGATCGTGGTGACCTACAACGGGCTGCCCGCGGACAACATGAAAGCCTTGATCGCCTACGCGAAAACGCGCCCCGGCCAAATCAACTACGCAAGCTCCGGCAATGGTTCGCCCAATCATTTCGCCGGCGAGCTGCTCAATCTGATGGCAGGCATCAAGCTCACGCACGTGGCCTACAAAAGCACGCCGCAAGCCACCACCGATGTCATCGGCGGCCACGTGCAATCCGCGATGGCGAGTCTGACCTCAACGCTGCCCCATGTGCGCAGCGGCAAATTAAAAGCGCTCGGCAGCACCGGCGCACAACGCTCCTCGCTCGCGCCGGATATTCCCGCCATCGCGGAAACCGTGCCCGGTTATCAAGCCAATATCTGGAATGGCCTGATCGCGCCCGGCGCCACCCCGCGTGCCATCATCGAGCGGCTGAATCAGGTGGTTGTACGGCAGCTTCAATCCGCCGAATTGAAAGACCGTTTCGCCGCCATCGGTGCCGAAGTGCTCACCAGCACGCCGCGGGAGTTCGATGCATTTATTCGCGGCGAAATGACCAAGTGGGACAAAGTCATTCAGGCTTCCGGCATGCGGACCAACTGAATTGCGCCGTCCGGTGGCCCTGCTACCATCATCGTGTTTACCGTTCGGGAGTCACCGCATGTCCGGCGCCACAAAATCCACTCGCATCCATCTGCTCGGCGACATCAATCTGCTGGGTGTCGAAGACCCCGCCGTGCCGTTTAATCAGGTTGCGCCCACGCTCAAGTCGGGTGACGCCGTGTTTGCCAATCTCGAATGCTGTTTGTTCGATCTCGCCGAAAAACGCGAAATGATGCGCGATGACCAATCGGGATTTGAAGGCATCTACGCGCCGCCGGCCACCGGCGAAGCGTTGCGCCTTGCAGGCGTACAGGTGATCGGCAATGCCAATAATCAAAACTACGGCGCGGATGCGATCCTTTCCTCCAACCGGCGGCTGGATGCACTCGGCATCGCGCACGCGGGCACCGGCGCGAACAAGGCCGCCGCGCGCGCACCCGCCGTTATCGAGCGCAATGGGCTGAAAATCGGGTTCATCCAGCGCACCTCTCAGTACTGGCCGAATAACCACGAAGCCGGCGAACGCACCGCGGGTGTCGCCGCGATGAAAGCCTACACCGCCTACCAGCCGCCCTATTACAAGGACAACAAGATTCCACCGAACCGCCCCGGCGCGCCGGCCAAAATCATTACCTGGGTCGATCCGGACTATCTCGCCGAGTTGAAAGCCGATGTCGCGGCACTAAAGCAGCAATGCGATATTGTGATTTCGTCGCATCACTGGGGATACGCCGAAGAAGTGCTGCAATATCAAACCGAGCTCGCGCACGCCGCCATTGACGCCGGCGCGGACATCATCATGGGGCACGGCCCGCACTTTCCGCTGGCGATCTCGTTCTACAAATCCAAACCGATTTATTACGGCCTCGGCATGTGTTGCTTTATCCGCAGCAACAAAAAAGCGCATCGCGGCTGGACCGGCATGGCCGGCCACCTTACCTTTGAAAACAACACGCTGACGGAAACCGCGTTTTCCATCGTGCGGCAAAACGACGCCGGCGAAGTCCTGTTCTCGCCCACGCCAAATGAAACCGAGGCCATCGCGCGTATCGAAAAACTCTCGCAGCCGTTTGGCACCAGGTTGCGCATTGATGGCGACAGGGTATGCGTGACAGCGGCGTGAGCGTGCGTTGATTCTCGTCGGGAGACATGTAACAATGTGTATTAAAACAAATACTTACATATTTACTGCCGTATTGCTTTCGACCGTGCCGGCGATGTCACACGCCGCCTCGAACTACCCCACGAAATCCATCCGCTTTGTCGTGGGCTTTCCGCCCGGCGGCGGCAACGACGCCATGGCGCGGCTGTTCGGACAAAAATTTTCCGAACGCTTCGGGCAATCGGTGGTAATCGACAATCGGCCCGGTGCGGGCGGCAATCTAGCGGCGGAAATGGTGGCCAAATCCGCACCGGACGGATACACCATCCTGGTGATCAGCAGCAGTCATCCGATTCAGGGGCTGCTCAAGAAACATCTCACGTATGATCCCATTCGCGATTTTTCCAGCGTGGCGCAACTGGTGCATTACCGTTCAGTTCTGGTGACGCATCCGTCGGTGGGCGCCGCCACGGTGCGCGATTTGATCGCGCAGGCCAAGGCCAAACCGGGCCAGATCAATTTTGTCTCTCCGGGTGTGGGCACCGGAGCGCATCTGGCCGGCGAATTATTTCGCTACATGACCGGCGTGAACATCACGCACATCCCCTACAAGGGCACGGGCCAGGCCACTACTGACCTCATGGGCGGACGCGTGCAGATGATGTTCACGCCCACGCTCGCGGTGGCACAACATGTGCAAGCGGGACGGCTGCGCGCGCTGGGCGTGACCAGCGTAAAACGCTCGCGCGTACTCGCCGATTTGCCGACGCTCGCCGAAGCCGGCGTCACAGGCTACCAGTTCGGCGCCTGGTACGGCATTCTCGGCCCGGCGCGCATGACCACCGAGGCGGTAAACCGGCTGCACGCGGAATCACAGCGCGCGCTGCAAACCGCCGAGGTGAAAGACCGCTTGAACGCTGAAGACCTGGATGCCGCCGGCGTCACGCCGCCACAACTCGACGATATTCGCAAAGCGGAGTTGGCCAAGTGGAGCAAAATCGTCACCCAGCTTGGCCTGAAATTCGAATAAGGGTGTCCGCGCGCGAGCGCTTTGGCTCACAGACGGAGCTGCGTGCCGAGTTCCACCACACGATCCGGCGGTAACTTGAAGTATTCCACCGCCGACGGGGTATTGCGCTGCATCCAGCGAAATAGCTCGCGCCGCCAGGTAAACAGCCCCGGATGTTCCGCGCGTGCAATCGTCGTCTTCCCCAGAAAGAAAGTGGTTTCCTCCAGTTCAAATCGCAGGCCGCGCTGGCCCAGCAATTTGAGCACGTGCATGGCGTCAGGGTTTTCCATGAACCCGTAACGCACGATGACCTGATAAATGCTTTGCGGCACGAGCATTTCCACATCGATACGCTCTTCGTCATCCACTTTCGGCACGTCTTCGTTGGTCATACTCAAAAACACCACCCGCTCGTGCAGTACCTTGTTGTGTTTAAGATTATGCAACAGCGTGGTCGGCACCACTTCCCTGTTAGCGGAAAAAAATATCGCCGTTCCCGGCACCCGCGTCACGGAACCGAGGTGCTCGCAAAAGCCCTTGAGCGGCACGTGTTTGACTGCTTCGTTGGCGGTCAGCGCTTCGGCGCCGCGCTTCCAGGTCGTCAGCAACGTAAAAATGGTCAGGCCACACAGAATCGGGAACCATCCGCCGGCCGCGATCTTGGTGGTGTTGGAAGCAAAGAACATCAGTTCAGCCAGAAACACCACCAGCAGGATGCTCAACGCAAAAATCCTCGCGCGACCGCCCATCGCCATCACCACCAACGCAACCAGCGCCGTTTCGAGCGCCATCGTGGCCGAGACCGCGATGCCGTAAGCCGCGGCCAGGTTGCTAGATGAGCCAAAACCTGCCACCAGCAATAGCACCAGCACCAGCATCAGCCAGTTGAGGCGCCCGATGTAAATTTGGCCACGCTCGGTTTCGGAGGTATGTGTGACAGGGATTCGCGGCAGATAGCCCAAACGGGACGCCTGCTGCGTCACCGAGAACGCACCCGAAATGGTCGCCTGCGATGCGATCACCGTGGCAAGGGTCGCCAGCGCCACCATCGGCAACAGCAAGTCCGGCGGCGCCAGCAGATAGAACGGATTCTTCACCGCCGCCGGATCGCGCAGCACCAGCGCGCCCTGCCCCAGGTAATTCAACATCAGCGTCGGCAACACCAGCCCGAACCAGGCGATGCGTATCGGCGCGCGGCCAAAATGTCCCATATCGGCGTACAACGCCTCGCCGCCCGTCAGCGCCAGAAACACCGATCCCAAAGCGATAAAGGCCAGGCCCGGCGACTGCACCGCGAAACGCACGGCATAACCGGGATCCAGCGCGTTCAGGATCGCGGGCGTCTGCCATATGCTCATCACGCCCAGCCCGCCGATCACCACAAACCAGATCAGCGTCACCGGGCCAAACAGACGGCCGATTTTTCCGGTGCCGCGCGACTGCAACATAAACAGCCCGACGATGATGACCATGGTCATCGGCACCACCCACTTTTCCAGTGCCGGTGTCGCAACCGACAATCCTTCGACTGCAGACAGCACCGATATCGCCGGCGTAATGATCGCGTCGCCGTAAAACAATGACGCGGCGAATACCGCGATCACTGCGGCGGCAACCGTAAGCTTGCGATTACCGCGAAACAATTGAAAAGCCAGCGCCAGCAGCGCCAGCACGCCACCTTCGCCCTTGTTGTCAAAGCGCAGCACGAACAACACATACTTCACCGACACGATCAGCATCACTGCCCAGAAAATGAGCGATAACACGCCGAAGACGTTCGCCTCGCTCAGCGCAATGGCGTGCACGCCGCCGAAGGCCTCCTTGAAGGCATATAACGGGCTGGTACCAATGTCCCCGAACACCACACCCAATGCACCGAGCGACAATGCGGCCAGTCTGCGATCGTGGCCACTGGCAGGCGAATTGTGTTGAACCAAGAATATGCCTTTACGCTGCAACGCAACAAACCCCAATGTACTACTTACTCGGCGTGCAGGCGAGGGATTGTCACAAAAACCTATGGTAATTTATATTAATTGTTTATAAACATATAGTTACGATACATCGACGGTCTGTGCCGGATTTCGCACTAACTATGCCTTTACCTTGATCAATCGCTCCACGGTCTCACAAAGCTCCTCCACGGTGTTGGGCTTGTAAATCAACTCAAGAACACCGGCGTCCAGCGACTGCGCGCGCAAGTCATCGGTGAGATGTCCCGACGCCATCGCGACCGGTAGATCGGCGCGTATCTTCTTCACCTCTTGCGCCATCACCAGTCCAGACATCTCCGGCATGTTGTAGTCGGTCACCACCAGATCAAACTGCATCGGCGTTGCGCGCACCGCCGCCAGCGCCTCGGCGGGAATGGTATAGCCGCTGACGCTGTAACCCCGCCGCTGCAACAGACGACTCACCAGGATCACCAGCGCCTCGTCGTCGTCCAGATACAGGATGTGTTTACCCTGCGTGGAAGAGTGCGGCGCAATTGCGCCGGGCGGAAGTTCCGACTTGTTCAACTCACGCATGTTGCCGGCGTTGGTTCCGTTAGCGGCAGCAGCTGGAAAATAAATGCATATCTCGGTACCGGCTCCACGTTTGCTGTTGATCTCGATGCATGCCCCGTGCCCCTCCACGATGCCATGTACCACCGGCAGCCCCAGCCCGGTTCCCTTGCCCACGGGCTTGGTGGTAAAGAACGGCTCGAAAATACGCCGCTGCGTCGCCTCATCCATGCCTGTGCCGTTATCGCGGACCACCAGACAGGCGTAAAGTCCGGGCCGCTGGTCGCCCAGTGCATAAGTCGTCGCACCGTGCACCGCGCCATCGAGGTGCTGGTACGCATACAAGTGGATATCGAGCACACCGGGCCGCGCCTCACCTTCCATGGCATGCCAGGCATTGGTGCATAAGTTGATGATGATCTGCTGAATTTGCGAGGCATCGGCCATGATCGGTGGTGCATCCGGCGCACACAGGAGATTCAATGTGACGCCGGGGGGCTGGGTCGCGCGAAGCAGACGCACCGACTCGTTCAGCACGGGCGCCAGGGCGATGCGTTTGCGCTCGAGCATCTGGCGGCGGCCGAAGGCGAGTATCTGCTGCACCAGGGCCTTTGCGCGATTATTTGCCTTGACTATCTCGTCAAGACTGCGCAGCGCCGGGTGTCCCGAACCGACATCCTGCCGTGCCAGCACTACGTTGCCCGCAATGATCGCGATCGCATTGTTGAAATCATGCGCGATGCCGCCCGCCAGCGTCCCCAGCGCCTCCATTTTTTGCGACTCACGCAGTTGCGCCTCCAGCGCCGCGCGCTCGCTCTCCGCCTGCTTGCGCTCGGTAATGTCCTGCGTCGTGCCCACCGCGCGCATCGGCTGGCCGTCGGCATTGAATTCGAACTCGGCCCTTTGCCGTACCCAGCGGACGGTGCGGCCAATCACGATGCGGTGCTCATTGTCGAACGGGGCAATGCCGGACAGCGCGGCCTGCCAGGCCTTTTCCACGGCGGCGCAATCCTCCTGATGCACGCGCGAACGGTAACTCTTGTAACTGCCGGTATTGCGTTTACGCAGGCCAAAAATGCGGCAGGTCTCCTCCGACAACATCATTTTGTCATTCGGCAAGTCATACACCCAGCTGCCCACGTGCGCAACGGCTTGCGCGCGGTTCAGGTCGGCTTCGATCGCCTGAAGCGCGAAGGTGCGTTGGGCAAGATCGCTGCCCAGCCGGTGAACCTCACCCAGACGCTCTCGATAAGAGCGAACCACGTAGGAAATCAGCATGGCAGTAATGATAAAGGCGCAGCATTCCACCACCCAGCGTATCAGCGGATGCGATGCACGCGCTGTCGGCAGCATTCCCCACAACTCGCCCAGCATAAGGCCAAACGTCACCACCACAGACAATATCGCCACCAGCGTGGCCGCGCGCGTACTGACCAGCCAGCCCGTGAGCAGTATCGTCACTGGATACATGATGACTGACGTGCCGCTCACGCCGCCATAAAAGAAAGAAGCGATTGTGATGTAACTCCATCCACCCACCACCATCGTCGTGACCGCTGTCCTGCTTTTCCCGCACGCCAGCAAGATCCAGACCGCGGCTAGCACCGCTATCAGCACCAGCACGGCATAGACCCGCCCGGTCTGTTCCGGCGTGAGAAAAAGGAGTGCCGCAGCAAAGGCAAGGGCGCCAGCAACCACCACCATGATGCTGATTTTCAGAAACGCGTGCGCAGACGCCCACTGCACTGGCTCTGCGAGCGCGCCATCCAGCCGCATCAGTTTGTCAACCGATTCCATGATTATTCCCGCTTATCGCGCTAACGGTGTTGGTTTTCATGAGTAAAATTTTACCAGCATGCAAGACTAATTACTGCTTGATTCCAAAAGGAAACGAAAACACGCCGACTTCTTTCAGGCAATCCACGATATTGACGATCCGACAATGGAGTTTGCATCGCTCCGTGCCCGCGCAGTGTATATTGTTGACCCGTGGCGGCATGAGCTGCCGCAAGCCGGAATCAGGAGTTGCGCCATGAATCTCGACCGTGTTCCCTCGGGCCGCGACGTGCCTAATGACGTCAATGTGATCATCGAAATACCGATGCACGCGCCACCGATCAAGTACGAAGTCAACAAGGAAACCGGCGCCATGTTCGTTGACCGCTTCATGTGGACGGCGATGCACTATCCGTGCAACTACGGCTATATTCCGCGCACACTGGCGGGTGACGGCGATCCGGTGGATGTGCTAGTGCTCTCGCCCGTCCCGCTGATCACCGGCGTGGTGGTGCGCTGCCGGCCCGTCGGCATGCTGAAAATGGAAGACGACGCCGGCGACGACACCAAGCTGCTGGCGGTACCGGTAGACCAACTCACGCCGTTGTATCGCGCGATCAAGTCGCCGCGCGATTTGCCCGAGGCCACCACCGCACAAATCACGCATTTTTTCCAGCACTACAAGGATCTTGAACCCGGCAAATGGGTTAAAGTTATCGGCTGGATGGACGCGGAAGACGCCAAGAAAGAAATTCATGCCGGTATCAAGCGTTATAAGAGTGCGAAGACCAAGCCGAAGTTTTAATCTATGGATGCACTGAATAAGTCTGTTGTTGAAAAGCCAGTGCCTTAAAAATCAATTAGTTACGAGCGTCCCAATTCAATTTTTGATACTTAATCAGTGTATCCCTATTACAATCTTGTTTTAGCTCATTTTTCTTAAATGATAATCTGCATTGTCTCCGACAGCCATGATCATACCGATTTGCTCGCGGCGGCGGTCGCCTCGGCGCAAGCACAAGGCGCACAGGCCGTCATCCATTGCGGCGATATTATCGGCGCGAACACGCTGCGGGGCTTGCAGCCGTTTGGTCTGCCGGTGCATGCGGTACACGGCAACAACCTCGGCGATTTCATGGCGCTGACGCGGCTCACGTCGCAGCCCGGCAGCGTGGTGCGTTATCACGGCGACCACGCCGATATTGAACTCGCGGGCAAACGCCTGTTCGCTACGCACTATCCGCACATCGCGCGCGGCATGGCCTGCACCGGCGATTATGATCTGGTGTGCTGTGGACACAGCCACGATGCCCTCATCGAGCGTGTCGACAACGTGCGGGGCGGCACTACGCTGATGGTAAACCCCGGTACCATCGCCGGATTGGGGGCGCCATCGACCTACGCCATCGGCAATCTGGCCGCGGGTGAATTCAGCATCGTGCCCACCCCGGCTCAAATCTAAAAGCCGGCGCGGCTACTTCGCCCCCAACGCAAGCATCAACTGATTCAGCCGCTTCACAAACCCCGCCGGGTCTTCCAGTTGACCGCCTTCGGCCAGCATCGATTGGTCGAACAGCACCTTGGCCAGATCGCCGAAGCGCGTTTCGTCCGCTTCGTCCTTCAGGCGCTGCACCAGCGGATGGTGCGGGTTGATTTCGAGGATGGGCTTGGACGCCGGGATGTCCTGCCCCGCCGATTTCAGCAAGCGCTGAAAGTTCGCACCCATGTCGTGTTCATCCGCCACCAGGCACGCCGGTGAATCGGTCAGGCGCAGCGTCACGCGCACGTCTTTCACGGTGTCGCCGAGTGATTTCTTGATGCGCTCCAGCAGCGGTTTGGATTCGCTTTCTTCCTTTTCCGCCGCTTTTTTCTCGTCCTCGTCTTCGAGTTTGCCCAGTTCAAGCCGGCCTTTCGCCACCGACTGCAATTTCTTGCCCTCGAATTCGGTCAGGTGCTGGCTTACCCACTCGTCCACGCGTTCGCACATCAGCAGTACTTCCACGCCTTTTTTGCGGAACACTTCGAGGTGCGGGCTGTTTTTAGCGGCAGCAAAGGTTTCAGCGGTAACGTAGTAAATCTTTTCCTGCTCCGGCTTCATGCGCGACACGTAATCCGCCAGCGACACGTCCTGCGTGTCGGTATCAGCGTGCGTGGAAGCGTAACGCAGCACCTTGGCGATGCGTTCACGGTTGCCGTGATCCTCGACCACGCCCTCCTTGATGACGCGACCGAATTCCTTCCAGAGGGTGGTGAATTTTTCTTTGTGGTTTTCCGCGAGGTCTTCGATCATCGACAGCACGCGCTTGATGTTGGCCGCGCGCATGGATTCAATGTCCTTCGACTCCTGGAGAATCTCGCGCGATACATTCAACGGCAAGTCCGCCGAGTCGATCACGCCGCGCACGAAGCGCAGGTACACCGGCAGCAACTGCTCGGCGTCGTCCATGATGAACACGCGCCGCACATAGAGCTTGATGCCGCGGCGGTGCTCGCGATCCCACAGGTCAAACGGTGCGCGCGCGGGGATGTACAGCAGTTGCGTGAATTCCTTGCGGCCCTCGACCTTGTTGTGCGAGTACGCGAGCGGCGGCTCGAAATCATGCGCCACGTGTTTGTAGAATTCGTGATACTGCTCTTCGGTGATGTCCGACTTGCCGCGCGCCCACAGTGCGCTGGCCTGGTTGACCGTTTCGTCCTTACCCGTAGTCTTGTAAACCGAATTGTCCTTGTCCCACTCTTCCACCTGCATCAGGATCGGCAGCGTGATGTGGTCGGAGTATTTGCGGATGATGGTGCGCAAGCGCATGCCATTGGTGAAATCCGCCAAATCATCCTCGCCTTCGCGCAGATGCAGCGTGACTTCCGTGCCGCGCTCATGGCGCGTCAGTGTCTCCAGCGTGTAGTCGCCGCCGCCGTCGGATTCCCAGCGCACGCCGTGTTCTGCCGTCAACCCCGCGCGCCGCGTGGTCACCGTCACCTTGTCCGCCACAACGAAGGCCGAGTAAAAACCCACGCCGAACTGGCCGATCAGATTCGCGTCCTTCGCCTGATCACCGGTCAGCTTGTTGAAAAATTCGCGCGTGCCGGATTTGGCAATGGTGCCGATATTGGCGATGACTTCGTCGCGCGACATGCCGATGCCGTTATCAGTGACCGTGATGGTGCGCGCCTTGGGATCAAACGCCACGCGGATTTTCAGTTCGGCGTCGTTTTCGAACAACGCCTTGTCGGTCAACGCTTCAAACCGCAGCTTGTCGGCGGCGTCTGACGCATTGGAAATCAACTCGCGCAGAAATATCTCCTTGTTGCTGTACAAGGAGTGAATCATCAGGTTGAGCAGTTGTTTGACTTCGGCCTGAAAGCCGTGAGTTTCTTTGGTCGCGGTGGTCGTGGTATCGGTCATGAGGATTATCCAATTAATTCAATAAAAACAAATACTTACATAGACTTCGAATAAATGGGGGCGGATCGCCTGATTTCAAGCGCCGCCCCCACTTTTGCTTACGATGTTGCCCGTCCGAACTCGCGGACGGCCACGTTACCGCGCCTGCCTCGCCTCGTTGCCGCGCGCAAAAAACAATAGCACCGCGCCCACCGCCAGCACGCCCAGGCCCACCAGCGCATGCCCCTTGTGATAGGTCAGACTCGAATACAACAGGTAGCCGCACATGCAGACAAACACCGCCGGCAACACGGGATACAGCGGCACTTTAAACGGCCGCGGCGCATCCGGTTCCCTGGCACGCAACACGAAAATCGCGATACCGATCAGCAGGAAAAATCCCCAGAACACCGGCAGCGAGTATTCCACCAGTCCCTTGAAGCCCGCCTTCTGAAAAGCGCCCAGGCCCACCAGCGCCAGCGCAATCGCGCCCTGCACCAGCATCGCATTGCGCGGCGAACCGCTGGCTTCGTGCCATTGGCCGAGGTAACCGAATATTGGCCAATCCTTACCCAGCGCGTAGTTGGAGCGCGCGCCGACGATGATGGAGCCGTTCACCGAGGTGAGCGCGGCAATGGCGATCATGATGGAAATCAGCTTTTCGCCGCCGCCGCCCCATACCGCTTTTAATAAATCCGCCGCCACTGCGTCGGAGCGCGCCATGGCATGCAGGCCCAGCCCCTTGAGAAAAGCCAGCGTGATCAGCACGTAGAGCACGGCCACCACGGTAATGGCGATCAGCAGCGCGCGCACCATATTGCGTTCGCGGTCGCGTACCTCCGCCGAAATATAAGCGGCATCGTTCCAGCCGCCATAGGTGAACAGCACGAACAGCATTGCCGTGCCCAGGCCCGCGCCCAGATACCACGGCCCGCCTGCGGCGGCGGCCCCCGCGACCGCAACGGGCGATGGTGGCGGCGGCGC
>VFLF01000900.1 GCA_009885185.1 Nitrosomonadales bacterium
GCGCGGGGGCGGGCGGGTTGATCGCGGCGGAACTGGTGGCGCAATCGCCCGCCGACGGCTACACGCTGTTGCTGGGCAACGTGGCGGTGATGACCATCATTCCCAATGCGCAGAAAAAAGTGCCGTACGACTCGCTGAAGGATTTTGCGCCGGTGAGTTTGATTGCTTCCGCGCCGCTATTGGTGGTGGTGCATCCGTAGCTGCCGGTGAATTCCATCAAGCAACTGGTGGCACTGGCGAAGGCCAAGCCCAACGCGCTTAACTATGCGTCGAACGGCATCGGTTCGTCCACCCACCTCGCGACGGAAATGTTTTCCATGATGGCCGGCGTGAAAATGGTGCATGTGCCGTACAAGGGCCTGTCGATAGCGATGACCGATCTGATGAGCGGGCAGGTGCCGCTGATGTTTTCGAGCGCGGTGGCGATGCTGCCGCATGTCAAAAGCGGCAAGCTACGCGCGATAGCCATGACCGGCGCAACGCGCTCGCCCGCGCTTGCGGATGTACCGACGGTGGCCGAAGCCGGCATCAAGGGTTATGAATCCGGCTCGTGGTACGGCATCGTCGTACCGGCAGGCACACCGCGCCCCATCATCGATCGGCTTAATAAAGAGATCGTCGCGGCGGTGAAATCCAGCGACATCAACGACCGTCTGCTGAAAGAAGCCGTGATCCCCAGTGGCAATACGCCGGAGGAGTTTGCCGCGCACATCAAGGCCGAGTTTGACCGCATGGCGCGGGTGATACGCGAGGCGAATATTGTGCTGGATTGAGGATTAACGTAAGTATCTGTTTTTAAGCAATAATTTATACCGAGGAGCGAAGGGTTCACAGAAAAGATATCTAATCCCGTCGTTCCCGCGCAGGCGGGTTTCCCCTTCCCATTGGGAAGGTAGGATGGGGCCATTTAGTCGCAAGTGGCACTGTGTTATGGGTTCCCGCCTGCGAGGGAACGACGGGGTTGGATGTTTTCTGTGAACTCTGTGCCCTCGGTGGCAAAACCAGTTTTAAAACCACAGGCGTCACACCATGACCGAACAAGTCCTCTACGAAGTGCGTGATCAAGTCGCGTGGATCACGTTAAATCGCCCCGAGGCGATGAACGCCATCTCCGACACCATCCGCGCGGAAACTCCCAAGGCCATCGCGCGCGCGGAGGCCGACGACAGCGTGCGCGTGATGGTGTTCAGCGGCAACGGCGAGCGCGCGTTTTGCGCGGGCGCGGATGTGAAGGGATTCACGGCGGTAGAGTCGCTGGTGAAACACCGGCAGGGCCGCGCGCACACACACTGGATACTGGCGTTCGATCACGCGCGTAAACCGATGATTGCCGCGATCCACGGTTATTGTCTGGGCGGCGGGCTGGAGATCGCGATGGCGTGCGATATACGCATTGCCGCGGAAGGTTCCAAGTTCGGCTTGCCGGAAGTCTCGCGCGGCACCTTGCCCGGCAGCGGCGGCACGCAGCGGCTGGCGCGCATGGTGGGGCTGGGGCGGGCGCTCGACATCGCGTTATCAGCGGATCACGTGGGCGCCGAAGACGCGCTGCGCATGGGCTTGGTAAGCCGCCTGGTGCCGCGCGCGGAATTGATGGCCTCTGCCGAGGCGCTGGCCAAACGCATTGCAAGCCACGCGCCGCTGTCGGTGCTGCTGGTGAAAGAGGCCGTGCGCGGCAGTCTTGAAACCGACTTGCCGACGGGTCTGCGCATCGAAGCGGATCTGTCCACGCTGATTGCCTCGACCGAGGATCGCGTGGAAGCGGGCAAGGCGTTTCGCGAGAAACGCAAGCCGGATTTTAAAGGGCGGTAGGTTGACCCGCCGTTGCAACCCCTACGCCGCAAACAACTTGTCGTAGGCCGCCAGCAAAGTGGTATGCATGGCGCTGCCCTGCATATCAGCGCCCAGCGTTTCGAGGCCGAAAAACTTTTCGCTTCTATCCAGTAACGCTGCCGCCTGACGCACGGTTTCTTTGCCGTAGAGTAAATCCAGCGAGCGGCGGTAGTTGGCCGTGTCATCCAGATTCATCAGGCTTTCAATGCAGCGATACACCAGCCGTCGCGCGGGTTTCATTTCCTGAAAGTGATGGATCCAGTCGCAGCCTTCGCGCGTGGCGTCTTCATCCCCAATCGCCAGCGCCAGCAGGGTTTTTAATTCACCGATGCGCAGTTCTTTCCACACCGTATCCAGCGGGATCGCCAGGCCGAGAATCTCCCACAGCGGTCGCTCGTCGTTCAGGTTCAGGGTTTGCAGATCATCGAGCAACGCTTTTGCTTCGGCATCGCTTAAATCAGGCAGCTTCACCAGTGCCGGACGTATCTGATTGCCGACGCTGTTGTTCTCCCACGCCAAATCTTCCACCGGATAAATCTCGGACATGCCCGGCACCAGGATGCGGCAACTGTAGGCGCCCTGTTCGGTGAAATCCGCGACGTAGATGTCCTTGCCTTCTTCCTTGATGCAATTGCACAGCCACGCGTAATCCTCCGCCGTGGTGGTGCCAAAATTCCAATCGACAAACGGGAAATTCGGCTTGTCACCGAGGAAATTCCAGCTAATCACGCCGCTGGAATCGACAAAGTGAATTTCCAGATTAGAAGGCATGGTGATTTCATCCATGTCGAAACCCGGCTCGGGGAAACTCTCCAGCGCATCCAGCGCGCGCTCCTGCAACAACTCGGTCAGCGCGCGTTCCAGCGCCACTTCAATGCGCGGGTGCGCGCCAAAACTCGCGAAGCAACCCTGATCTTTCGGATGCAGCAGCGTCACGTTCATCACCGGGTAGCGCCCGCCCAGCGACGCATCGCGCACCAGGATGCCGAAGCCCGCCTCGCGCAGCCCCTTGATGCCGGCGGCGATGCCCGGATAGCGCGCGATCACTTCGTCCGGCACCTCCGGCAGACACAAGCCCTCGCTGATGATGCGGTTCTTGATATTGCGCTCGAAGATTTCCGACAGGGCCTGA
>VFLF01000377.1 GCA_009885185.1 Nitrosomonadales bacterium
GAAGGGCCGGGCAAGGAATTCATCACGCCGGCGAACCCGCTGATCGTCACCAACGGCGGCACCGTGCATAAGGCCAACACGATCACCGAGCTGGCAACAACACTGGGGCTGCCCGCGGGCGCGCTCGAAGCCACCGTCACGCAATACAACACCGCCGTTGATGCCGGCACGACGGCACAACTCACACCCGCGCGCAGCGCCAGCCCGCACAAAGCGTGGCCCGTGCGCACCGCACCCTTTTACGGAGTGCGTCTGGCGGCAGGCATCACCTACACCATGGGCGGCATCGCCATCGACGGCGACAGCCGCGTGCTGGATGCGAACGACAACCCGATTACCGGCTTGTACGCAGCGGGTTGCGCGACCGGCGGGCTGGAGGGCGGTGACGCCGTGGGTTACGTCGGCGGCTTGAGCAAGTCATCCACCACCGGGTTTCGCGCAGCGGAGCATATTGCGGCGAACCGGGCGCGGTAACAACGTTGGTCAGCAGGATGCCGGTAAGCGCGGCGAGCCGCATCGGTCGTGGATGCTTCCACGAACGTT
The DNA here is from genome assembly GCA_009885185.1 of Nitrosomonadales bacterium. Next base: position 544 of record VFLF01000377.1, read on the forward strand.
GGAGTTCGCGTCGCTCACCCGCAACCTACAACGCCCCCGCCCCCCGCAACCGCACAATCGCCGCGTCATCCATCCCCAAATCCCCGCGCAGCACCTCTTCGGTATGCGCGCCTAACGGCGGCGCGGCACGGGTGGCGTATGAAGCATCGCCCGACAGTTTGAACGGCACACCGATGGTGGGGAACTCGCGGCCTTGAGCATCGATGACCGGCACCACCATGGCGTTCGCCGCGACCTGCGGATGCGTGAGCGCCTGATCAAGGGTATTGATGGGCGAGGTGGCGACACCTTTGGCGTCGAAGCGGCTTATCCAGTGGGCGACATTTTCGGTGATGAAAATGTTTTCGAGCAGTTTCACCAGTAGCGGGCGGTGTTCGAGGCGTTTGTCGTTGGTGTGAAAGCGCGGGTCGGCATCGAGGTCGTTGCGGCCGATTGCGTCGCAGAAGCGCTGCCATGCGGCGTCGTTGGTGGCGCCCACCAGCATGTAGCCGTCCTTGCATTGAAACGCCTGGTACGGCACGAGGTGCCACACGCCGGAGCCTTCTTTGGTGGGCAGTTTGCCGGTTTGCAGCCACGCCACGGCGTGGTAGCCCAGCAGCGAGATCGCGGTTTCAAGCAGTGACGCGGTAACGTGGCTGCCGCCGCCGCCCTGCATGCGTTTGACCAGCGCGGTCATGATGCCGCCGTACGCAGCGATGCCGGTGGTCATATCGATCACCGACGCGCCGGAGCGCACCGGCGGGCCGTCGGCGTAGCCGGTGGTGGACATCATGCCGGAGAACGCCTGCATCATCAGGTCGTAACCGGCCTTGTTGTGCAGCGCGCCCTTGGGGCCGTAGCCGTTGATCGAGCAATAGATCACGTCGGGTTTGACGGCGCGCACGCCGTCGTAATCCACGCCCAGCCGCGCGGCGGATTCGGGCAGGAAACTCTGGATCACCACGTCGGCTTTCGCCATCAGTTGCCGCAGCACGCCGCGCGCCGCCTCTGATTTCAAGTTCAGCGTGATGCCGCGCTTGCCACGATTGACGCTGTGAAAATTGCTGGTGATGCCATCAGACGCGCGCATGCCCCACACGCGGTTTTCGTCGCCGGTGCCGGGGTTTTCGACCTTGATGACCTGCGCGCCCTGATCGGCCAAGAGTTGCGCGCAATACGGGCCGGCGAGCACGCGGCTCAAATCCAGCACGCGCAGTTGATTCAGTATCGTCGCCATGTTTTTACGCGGCCTTTGCAGCGTGGCCGGTTTCGCGCAGCACGGCGGGCATCACTGCAGAAGCCCACAGTTCCATACTTTCAAGCGATTTTTTGTGTTCCATGTCGCCCACCTGCGGCTGGATCGCGATATGCACCGGATCCAGCTCGCGCACGATGCGCACCATTTTCTCGATGCAGGTATCGACATCGCCCACCGGCAAGTTACGGCGGATATTTTCGATGCTGGGTTCCTCGTCGTACGGGAACTCCTGCACGATGTAGTTGTTCACCACTTTTTCGCGGCGATTTTTGAGCGACACCGCAAGGCGCTGCTGATACAGCGCGCAGTCGATGTAGTGGTCGGCGTCTTTTTTGTTTTTGGTGACGAACGCCAGCCGCGTCACCGCCATGCGCGCGGGTTTGCCTTCCTTGGCGGCGATGCCCTCGAAATACTCGCGGGTTTTTTTCATGCGCGATACGCCGCCGAGCAAGCCCGTGGTGAACAGCGTGTGCCCATGGCGCGCGATCCACGCCAGATGCGACGGATCGCCGCCCGCATACCAAATGGGCGGCGTCGGCGTTTGCACCGGCTTGCAACTGATCGACGAGCGCGGAAATTTAATGTGCTTGCCGTTGTATTCAAACGCGGCCTGGGTCAAACCCATGTGGATCAACTCCAGCATTTCGCCGGTGAATTCGCGCACGTTTTCCAGCGTCGAGCAAAAACGGTCGAATTCATATTGCTGATAGCCCATGCCAATACCGAGATCAAGCCGGCCGTTGGAAAGGTTATCCACCATGCCGATTTCGGCGAGCAGTCGCGCGGGGGTGTAGAGCGGCGCGACCACCACCGCCGTGCCGAGGCGTATTTTTTGCGTGCGGCCCGCCATGTGCGCGGCCATCATCAGCGGCGACGGGCACAGACTGTAGTTGGAAAAATGGTGCTCGGCATACCACGCGCGGGTAAAGCCCATTTTTTCGGCCTCGACGGTTTGCTCCACCGCCTCGTCGAAAATCTGCTTGGCGCTTTTGGCGACATCGCGCTGCTGCATGATATTAAAAATGCCAAAATCCATGGTGCCTCCCAATACGTCTGAAATACCTTCAATACCGCAAATTCGTGAAGGCTCATGCGTCGAATTTTACCGCGCCCCACACTGCGCGTAGTCGCCCGTCACAGTATGTGGATGCCTCGCCGGCGTTCGCCGCTGTTTGCAATACCCGGTAAACTTCGGGAACGATTTTTTTCTCTGGATGCCCATGCAATTGACCATCACCGAAGCCACCGATCTCGCCGTGCGCGCGCTCACCCGCGCCGGCATGTCCGCCGATAACGCGCGCATCACCGCCGATCATCTGGTCGATGCCGCGCTGTGCGGGCATGAATTTTCCAGTCTGCCGCGCGTGATCGCGCTGGCGGAATCCATCAAGGGCAAGCCGCCCGCCGCCGCCACCCGCGTGGTACGCGAGAATCACTGCTCGGCGCTGCTCGACGGCGGCGACAACGTGGCCTACGTGGTATCCATCCACGCCATCGACAAGGCGATAGAGATCGCGCGCAAAAACGGCGTGGCCGTGGTGTGCGCCAACAACACCTGGTTCAGCGGGCGGCTGGCGTATTACGTCGAGCGCGCCGCGCGGCAGGGGTTTATCGCAATGCACACCACCAACTCCACCGCGCGCGTGGCGCCGCATGGCGGCGCCGAGCGATTGATGGGCACCAACCCGTTCGCGGTGGCCTTCCCCAGTGAAGACGATCCGATCATCATCGACATCGGCACCTCGCAATCCACCTGGGGCGACGTGGTGCTCGCCAAGACCAAGGGCGTGCCGCTGCCCGAGGGCGTGGCGGTGAATCCGGCGGGGCAGCCCACCACCGATCCCGATCAGGCGATAGACGGCGCGATACTGCCGTGGGGCGGGCCGCGCGGCAGCGGACTGGCACTGGCGGTGCAACTGCTCGGCATTCTCGCCGGCAGCGAACTGGTGATCGATGATGTCAGCAACTACGGATTGTTTTTCATGGTGATCGATCCGAAGCTGTTCATGCCCAGCGATCAGTTCCCCGCGCGCGTGACGGCGTTTCGTCAGGTAATTGAATCGAATCGTCCGCTCGCGGGTGCCAACGCGGTGCGCGTGCCGGGCGACAGCAGCCAGCAAAAGCGCCGCGTGAACCGCGGAAAGGGCGTGATCAATGTCGATGACAAAGTGATTGCGCGGTTACGCGAGCTGGCGGGCGACAAATCGAATAAATCGTAAGTATTTGTTTTTATTGATAAAATTAATATGCCGCCCAGTGCAAATCACGCCGCAGGATTAATCGACTTCGCCGCCACGCTACAGTCCGACACCCTCCCGCGCATCGCCTACGACAACGCCAAACGCTGCCTGCTCGACGCTATCGGCTGCGGATTGTTCGGCGCAAGTCAGCCATGGTCGCGGATCATGGCCGCACAAATGTTTGCCGAAAAATCGCAAGGCGCGGCAACGGTGTTCGGCTATGCCGCGCCGCTCTCCGCATCCGCCGCGGCCTTGTGCAACGGCACCGCGATTCACGGCTTTGAGCTGGATGATCTGCTGCCCGCAGCGGTGATCCATCCGGGCACTGTCATCGTGCCCGCGGTGCTCGCGGTGGCGGAGGAGGCGGGTAACGCAAGTGAGATTACCGGTGAACAATTGTTGCGCGCGCTCGTCATCGGCTACGAAGCCACCGCGCGATTCAGTCTGGCCATGGGTATGCAGCCGTCGCACCAGGGGTTTCACAAGACCAGCGTGGTGGGGCCGGTAGCCGCTGCTGTCGCTGCCGGCTTCGTGCTTAAATTAAACGCGGTGCAAATCAGTCACGCAGTCGGCATCGCCGCATCGCTGTCGTCGGGCATCAAGGCCTATGTCGCGGGCGGCGGCATGGTCAAGCGCATGCACGCGGGCTGGGCGGCATCGTCCGGCGTGCGCGCGGCGCTGCTCGCGCGCGACGGATTCACCGGCCCCACCGGCGCGATCGAGGGGCCCCATGGCTTGCTGGAAGTATTCAGCGGCGACAGCGCCCGCCCCGAACAACTCACGCATGGCCTCGGCGCAAGCTGGGCGATCAACGAGGTGTGGTTCAAGGTGTATCCGGTGTGCGGCTGGGTGCAGGGCGTGGTGCAACTGCTGGCGACGATACGGAGCAGCATCAACGATGGCAGACCACTTGCCGCGGATCAAATCAAAAAAATCGTGGTCGGCACCAGCCGCTTCGCCGTCAACGGCAACAGTAACCCGGCGCCCGCCGACACCATGGACGCGCAATACAGCATCCCCTACTGCGCGGCGCTGGCGCTGACACGCGATCCCGCCGATCCACGCGCCTTCGAACACGCCGCGTTCAACGACCCGGTGCTGCGCGCCCTCGCCGCGCGCGTGGAAACCCGCGTTGATGACGAATTCGAAGCGGTGTATCCGCAACGCTTCGGCTCGCGCGTGCAACTGCATCTGGCCAGTGGCGAAATAAAAGAAGCGCTAACGCTCGATCCGCACGGCACACCCGCCGATCCGTGTTCCGATGAAGAACTCGCTGCAAAATTTGCGCGGCTGGCGGCGTTGTCGCCAATGAAAGTAGATAGCGCTGCCGTGGATCGGGCGGTCAATCAACTCTACGCCGGCGACACGCTGAAGATACTCAGCCGCGCCTTGCGCGCGGCGCCGGCTTCCGCCTAGCTGGTTATTCGCAGCGCTGACTGAAGGATTCGCCGGGCCTCAGGTTTTCCGCGCAACGCAGCATCTGTATCAGGTGCGTCTGCTTGTATTTCTGCGCGAACTCCACCGCGGTCATGCCGCCCTCGACACGCACGCCGGCGTCGGCGCCCGCGCGCAGCAGATACCGCGCCGCGCCGCGATGCCCCTGGATCGACGCCATCATCAGCGGCGTATTGACGCCGATCATGCGCCCGCGCGCATCGGCGTTCACCCGCGCGCCTTTTTCAATCAGGTAACGCACCGTGCTGTCGCGGCCTGAATACGCCGCGTACGCGAGCGGCGTGTAGGTGTTGCCGTAGTTCTCCAGCTCGGCACCCGCCTCTACCAGCAGGCGTACCGCCTGATCATAACGGTCGTGCGATACCGCACCCCGCTCACGATCTTCGTGCGCAAAAAAAGCAGCCAGCATCAGCGCCGTATCATTGTCCGGCGTACGCGCATTGATATCCGCCTTCGCTGCAATCAGGTAGCGCAGCACACTGAGTGAGGCGTGGCGCGCGGCCACGGTAATCAGCGGCGTGGCGCCGTATCCCACGCCGGGTATCACATCATTGACGCCGATGGTGCGGGCTTCCACCAGCGCACGCAACTGCGACACATCATCCAAGACAATGGCATTGGACAAACGTTCGCGATCGGTTGCCGCGCCCGAGGCGCCCGGCGCGACATGCACGCAACCCGCGGCGGCCACCGCCGTGCCAAGAACCAGCAACCGTACAAACCAGCAACGAATGACGCTCAGCATGTTAGCTCTCCTCGTTGGGCAATTGGAACACCGGTAAGTATAGCCAAAATTCGCTTCGGGGAAACGGGGCTAATGCACATTATGCGTTGAACGTTACACGTTAAACCCATGGTTGCTTCTCTAAGTTATTGATTTTATTTAATCACGAAAGTGTAAAAAGATTACGATACCCTCATATTTACCCAAGTTCCGCCTGGATGCTAATGGACTTCGCCCTTGCGATGACAGGCTACAGCATCGATCACATATTATCGGCTGGGTCTCCATGATGTGCGCACTCGCCCGTGATTGTGAGCTTGCGCCATTTCCGATGGCCGCACTACACAACGCGCACGCCCGCGAGGTCAAGCTCCCAACATTCTCAGGTTGCTAAATGGCTACGCACGCGAAGGTGGTCTGAAGCTTCTGCTACTTGACGATCTGTTCAATTCATTGCCCACTATCTACCTACCTGCCAACACCAAATCAGGTGCATTCACACCGAGTTAATTGGCCGTTTCCTACCGCGTCGGGTGTTCGTGCGATAACAGCGCTGCACGCCCGTCACTTTGGAAAACGACGTCCACAGACCGCCACTCAACCAGATCACCAATATGGCGACGGCCCATCACAGCTTCAGCGCCTGCAACTGCCCGAATATTTCGCGGCTGAACGTGCGCAGCCGCTGCTTTTCCATCAAAGAGTATTCGGGAGATGCCAGCGCCTGCAGGATTGTGTGCCGTTTGGTATTGAGTTTGCGGATGTCCTCGCCAAAGGTTAGTGGGTTGTGCCGGTACAAGGTCACCCTGCCGCTCAGCCTGGATTCGCAGAGCTTGTAGGCTTGCGTTTCCATGAACGGCTTGCCTTCCGCCGTTTTGATTTCGCCGAAGTGCTCGTTGAATCATAGAACAATCCGCGTGCCAGTGACCTTCTGCGCGATGGCATAGAAACCGTTGGCCGTGTCCGCCAGCATGTCGCCACCGCCCACAATGGTATGAACGTAGGTGGTCTTGCTGGCGTCCCGCATCATCGCGAACACCTCATTCTCGACCATATAGGCCAACAGGTTCGCAAACGTATTGGCGCCGGTATCCACCACGAAATTGCCCTCTTCCGTCAGCAGCACCTCCATCAGTGCGTCGAAGCGCTTGGGATTGATGACCCGGGACTGATCGGCCAGCGGAATATGGCGGACGGCCAGTGCGGCATAATGGGCGAAGGTCGTGTTTTCCTGATCGGTGTCAAAACAGCGCACCGCACCTGTTTCATTCTTGACGTGCTGCGCCAGCAAAGTGCTGACAAACGACTTGCCGATGCCGCCCTTGGCTTGTAGTACAAAGTGAACCGTGTTCTGCATAAAATCCTCATTTCAAAAGTTCTGGCGGAAGCCCGCCCGCGTTAAATTCAA
>VFLF01000916.1 GCA_009885185.1 Nitrosomonadales bacterium
ATCGTGGATCGCGTCTACAGCGAAGTGGCCAGGGTGCTGAAAGTGCCGGAGCTGCGCGAGCGTCTGTTGCGCGACGGTATCGAGCCCATCGGTAGCACGCCGGAGCAATACGCCGAGCACATCAAAAAAGAAATGGTGAAGTGGAGTAAGGTGGTGAAGGAATCCGGTGCGCGGGTGGATTGATTTCTTTAAGGATGAAGGCGGAACAAGGGCACACTTGGAGCGAAGCAGGATGAAAACAAGCGTCGCACGTGCAGCGAACCGGGGTGGGGTGTTTTCATCCGTCCGCCTTCATCCTTCCGCCTTGCACTCATAATGCGCGTCGGCCTCTTCGTTACTTGTCTCGTAGACTTGATGCGTCCCAGCATCGGCTTCGCGGCGTTGAAGCTGCTGGAGTCAGCGGGCTGCGAAGTCGTCGTGCCTGCCACGCAAACCTGTTGCGGGCAGCCGGGCTACAACTCGGGTGATCGCGCATCGGCGCTGGCGCTGGCGCGCAAGGTGCTGGCAGAATTCGAAGAGTGCGATTACATCGTCGCGCCGTCGGGCTCATGTGCGGGCATGATCCGCACGCACTATCCGGATTTGTTTCGCGATCAACCGGAGCTTTCGCGCGTAAACGCGCTGTGCGCGGTGACGTATGAGCTGACGGAGTTTTTGGTGGCGGTGATGAAGTTTTCCGTTAATTCAAATACATCAATAAAAAACGTTTTTAAAACATATACTTACCATGACTCGTGCTCCGGGCTGCGCGAGCTCGGTGTGAAGGCGCAGCCGCGTGCGTTGCTGGCGCAGATCGACGGTCTCACGTTAAAAGAAATGGATGAGTGTGAAGCGTGCTGTGGATTCGGTGGCGCCTTCGCGGTGAAGTACGGTGATATTTCCACGCACATCGCGGATAGCAAATGCGACCACATCGCCGCGAGCAAGGCTGCGCACGGAACCGAGGCCGTGGTGCTCGGCGATCTGGGCTGCATGCTGAATATCGAAGGACGTTTGCGTCGGCGCGGCGACATGACGACGCAGGTGCTGCATGTGGCCGAGGTGCTCGCCGGCGAACCGTAGACAGGAACGCAGCGTGGTTCCGACAGATGGACATCGTCTCCGCAAACAGTCGCGTTCGTCGCGCGATTGATGCAAGATACGCAAAATTCTCCGGAAGTCTCCTGATGTTCTCGCGTTGTCGTCCTCTTGTTTATGTGTCTTGTGCCGTTGCGTGCCTGATGACCGGCGCGTCGTCATTGCGCGCGCAGGATGCGTTTCCCTCCAAGGTGATACGCATCGTCACGTCCGCGCCCGGCAGCAATAACGACTGGGGCGCGCGGCTGATCGCGCAGGAACTCACGCCGCGCCTGGGGCAGCAGGTGATCGTGGAAAACCGCGGCAGCATCGGCGTCGAGGTGGTGACGAAGTCGCCGCCTGACGGCCACACGATTTTGTTTTACGGCTCGATTGCGTGGATCCAGCCGTTTCTCACGGCGGTGTCGTGGGATCCGCAGCGCGATCTCGCGCCCATCACCATGGCCATGCGTTCACCGATTGTGCTGGTGACGCATCCTTCGGTGCCGGTGAAATCGGTGAAGGAGCTGATTGCTTTCGCCAAAGCGCGGCCCGGTGAACTCAACTACGGCGCGGGCGGCTCGGGCGCGTCGCCGCATCTGGCGGCGGAATTGTTCAAGTACATGGCGGGTGTCAACCTCGTGCGCATCAACTACAAGGGCACCGGCCCTGCGCTGATCGGCATGCTGGGCGGCGAGGTGCATATGATGTTTCCGGGCCTGGGCTCGGTGGTACCGCATATCAAGGCCGGCAAGATGCGCGCACTGGGCGTGACGACGGCGCAACGTTCCAAGCTCGCGCCGGAACTGCCGGCGGTGGCGGAAACCATACCCGGCTATGCATCGGAGTCGCTGATCTGCTTTTTTGCGCCGGCAAAAACGCCGCCGGTGATCATCGCCAAACTCAATAGCGAAATCAATCACGTGATGCGCGCCACGGATCAAAAACGCCTGAACGATGCGGGCGTCGAGGCCACGGGCACCACGCCGGATGAGTTAGGCGCGTTGATTAAGTCCGAGATGGCGCGCATGAGCAAGTTGATCAAGAGTGCCAATTTTACGCCCTAGTGGTGAGGCGTGAGAGGTAAGGCGTTGAAGGCGGAACGCACGATTCATTTTCAAAGAGGAAAGCACATGCAACAGTACGACGTGGTAGTGGTGGGCAAGGGTAACGCGGCGCTGTGTGCCGCTCTGTCGGCGCGCGACAAGGGTGCGAGCGTGGCGATGCTGGAGGCGGCGACGATTGATGAATCGGGCGGCAACA
>VFLF01000142.1 GCA_009885185.1 Nitrosomonadales bacterium
ATGAATTCGTGAATCGCAATCGGCTGGTTGCCTTTGTAACGTTTAGAAAAATCGTCGCGCTCCAGCATGCGCGCGACGGTGTGCGTGGCGGCGAGCTTAATCATGTCCGCCGCATTCATTTTGTCCATCCACGTCGAATTGAAGCAGACTTCGGTTTTGTCGCGGTCGAGTATCTTGAATACTTGCTCGGTATAAGTCTGCGCGTTCTTCGCCACGTCCTCGCGCGACAGCGGCGGACGCGTGGCGTTTTTGCCGGTCGGGTCGCCGATCATGCCGGTGAAATCGCCGATCAGGAACAAAACGTGGTGGCCGAGGTCTTGTAACTGCCGCAGCTTGTTAATCAGCACGGTGTGCCCGATGTGCAAATCGGGCGCGGTAGGATCGAAACCGGCCTTGACCCGCAGCGGTTTGCCGCGTTTTAACTTTTCGACCAGTTCGGCCTCGATCAACAGCTCATCACAGCCCCGGCGAATAACCCCCAATTGGGTGCCAAGATCAGTTTCTAACCGGTTTTCCATACTTTTGGGTGAGTTTTGTGCCACAATGCGGAACTATAGGTTGACCATCGGGGTGGTACTGCTAAGCTGCGCGCTGCAAAAAACCTAAATAAATCATGCCTCAAGCGCACTTTAGGAAGGTAATGCCATGATTGTAACGCAAACCCTGTTGCGCCCATTGCTCCGGCTGATTCAACGACCAGCATTCCGCCGCTGGACGTTGGCGCTGGCACTCCCGTTCGTTGGCGTGGTCACAGCATTCGGCATTGCACCAGACACGATTACCGAGCGCATTGAGCAAAGCGCCGTGGTCGAGAACCTCGCCCTGCCGCCGGTCGAACTCGCCACCGGCGCGGCACAATCGCAAACATTCTGGCGCGAAGAACGCATTCAACGCGGCGACACCCAAACCAGCCTGCTGGCGCGTCTGGGCGTGGAAGACGAGGCGGCAATACGTTATCTACGCGTTACGCGTGACGTGCGTTCGCTGTTTCAACTGGTGCCAGGCCGCGCGGTCAGTGCGGAAACCACCGCCGACGGACGCCTGGCAACTCTGCGTTACCTCAACGGCAATACGCTGATGACGATCACGCGCGACGGCGAGTCGTTCAGCGCCACGGAACAGCCGGTCCAACTGGAAACCCGCATCATCTCCGCCGCAGGCGAAATTCGCAGTTCGTTGTTCGCCGCCACCGACAAGCTGCACGTGCCGGACGCGATCACCCTGCAAATGGTCGATGTGTTTTCGACCGATATCGATTTTCACAAGGACCTGCGCAAGAACGACCGTTTCTCGCTGGTGTATGAAATGCTCTATGACCGCGGCGAGCCGGTGCGTTCTGGCCGCCTGCTGTCGGCGGAATTCGTCAATCAGGGCAAGACGCTCAACGTGGTGTGGTTCGCGCCAAACGACACGGGCGGTGAAAATGGCGGATCGTATTACACGCTCGACGGCAAGAATATCCGCAAGGCGTTTTTGCGTTCGCCGCTGGAATTTTCGCGCATCTCCTCCGGTTTTACCGCGGCGCGCTTTCACCCGATTCTGCAAACCTGGCGTGCCCACACCGGCGTCGATTTCGCCGCGCCCATCGGCGCGCGCATCAAGGCGACCGCCGACGGCGTGGTGGAATTCGCCGGCGTGCAGGGCGGCTACGGCAACGTGGTGATCCTGCGCCACCCCAACAAAATCACCACGCTGTATGCGCACATGGCGGGCTTTGGTCCCGGTATCAGCAAAGGCGCGCGCGTGCAGCAAGGTGACATCATCGGTTCAGTCGGCATGACCGGGCTGACCACCGGGCCGCATGTGCATTACGAATTCCGCGTCGATAACGTGCATCAGGATCCAATGTCGGTGGCGGTTCCGGTCGCCTTCCCGATCTCGCCCGAATACAAGCAGCAATTCCTGCAAGCTGCGGCACCCCATGCACGTACCATGGTGACACTGCGCGGCGCGACGCTATCCACGTTCGAGTAGTTTCAACCATGCCCGATAGCTACATCGGGTTGATGTCCGGCACCAGCCTCGACGGCATTGATGCGGTGATCGCGCGTTTTGCTTCAGGTGCCGGTTCCGACGGCGGCTCGCCGTTGCTGACGCATAGCCACTATCAGCCGTTTCAACCGCAACTGCGGGACGCCTTGCTCTCGTTAAACGAAGCGGGCCACGATGAACTGCATCGCGCAGCCGTTTGCGCCAACCAGCTTGCGCACGCCTACGCCGCCGCGATACACACACTGCTGGCGCAAGCCGGCGTTACCGCGCGGGACATCGCGGCCATCGGCTGTCACGGCCAGACCGTGCGCCACCGGCCCGACGCGGGTTACACCACGCAACTCGTCAATGCCGCGCTGCTGGCAGAGCTGACGGGCATCACAACAATTTGTGATTTTCGCAGCCGCGATATCGCCGCGGGCGGACAGGGCGCGCCGCTGGTGCCCGCGTTTCATTTGCACGCCTTCGGCTCGGCCACCGAACATCGCGCGGTGGTTAACATCGGCGGCATCGCCAACATTACCGATCTGCCGCCGGGCGGCATAGGCGCCGGGTTTGATTGCGGGCCCGGCAACGCGCTGATGGATGAATGGATTGCGGCGAACCTTGGCCGCGCTTATGACGACAACGGCGCGTGGGCAGCAACGGGTGCGGCGCTGCCCAAGCTGCTCAACACCTTGCTGTCGCACGAGTTCTTTGCGCGCAAACCACCCAAAAGCACGGGGCGCGACACTTTTTATCTCGCGTGGGTGCGCCGCGCACTATCGGGCAACGAAAGCGCCGCCGACGTGCAGGCAACGCTGCTGGCATTGACCGTCGAGGGCATCGCGAAAGGCGTGGAACAGCACTGCGCCGGCGCGCAATCGCTGTTCGTGTGCGGCGGCGGTGCGCATAACAACGCCTTGATGTCGCGCCTCGCAACGCGCCTGCCTCATCATCGCGTGGCAAACACCTCCGCGATCGGCGTAGATGCGGATTGGGTGGAAGCGCTGGCGTTCGCGTGGCTGGCGCGGCAGACGCTGCTGCGCGAGGCGGGCAACGTGCCCGGCGTTACCGGCGCCAGGGGGCCGCGCGTGCTGGGCGCGATCTATCCCGCGTAGCCGCCCAAAACCTCGACGTAAAAAAAGCGGCTACCGCCGCTTTTTTTATTGATGCCGATATACGACATGCGCGCTACGCAGAGAACGAAGAGCCGCAGCCGCAAGTGGACGTGGCATTCGGATTCTTGATGACAAACTGTGCGCCTTCGACGTTTTCCTGGTAATCGATTTCGGCGCCGATCAGATATTGCAGACTCATCGGATCGACCAGCAAGGTGACGCCGGCCTTATTCAGCGCGGTGTCATCGTCGCTAACGGATTCCTCGAAGGTAAACCCATACTGAAAACCCGAGCAGCCGCCGCCGGATACGAATACCCGCAGCTTGAGATCGGGATTACCCTCTTCCTCGATCAGGCTTTTCACCTTGTTGGCCGCGTTGTCAGTGAAGACCAGCGGATTGGGCATTTGTTCGGTGATCGCATTCATACTGTAATCCTTGGTTTGGTGCGGGTTAAGTCCGTGTGGCCCATACGGTTTAGATGGGTCCACTGTAGTTCAAATACAAGCGCGTGTCACTCGGATGACAGGGTTTTCAGTTTAACCACCTTGTCAGATTGCTCTTCGACGCCGTACACCAGCCGACCCTGTACCATCGCGCCCATCTGCATTTCCAGCTTTTGATAGTGCACATCGCCGGTAACGCTGGCTTTGGGTTGCAATTCCAGCGTTTGATCGGCGTAAATCGGGCCTTTCACCTGTCCGTTGACCATGACGTGATGAACGCGAATCTCGCCTTCGACCACGGCCTGCTCCGAAATCACCAGCATGCCGGGCTGGTCGCCGGCCGACGTGAGATTCCCATGCACCTGACCGTCAATGCGCAAGCCGCCGGTAAAACGAATGTTTCCTTCGATGACGGTTCCCACGCCGATCAAGGTGTCGATACGGCTTTGAGGTTTTTTGCTGTCTTTTCCAAACATCGCCAGCCTCCTATGAAACGCTATGAAATGTTCACGGATTGCGTAAGTTTAGGCGTTCGCGCGCCATTTTGGTATACCCGCACCTGGATGTTTTTCACCGCGGTGCCCGCCTCCACCCTGAAAGTGCCTTCAACACGCTGAAACGACTTGAAATTGAGCTGATATTGCGGTGATTTTGCATCGTTTTCGGGCGGCAGGGTCAGTACTACTTTTTGTGCGCCCTGCTGGGCCGTAATGACCAACTGTATGTATCCCTGAAAATCGCCTGGCCGCTGTCCGCCCTGCACCAGCAGCATGCGGTAGCGGTACTCGCCGGGCATGGCATCCGGCTCCAGCTTAAAGCGGTTAAT